>NZ_JBHSRF010000016.1:0-133131 GCF_042658925.1 Sphaerisporangium aureirubrum | reverse complement strand
GCCAGCTGGTGTCGGTGACCGGCCCGGCGCTGACCGATGGTGGGGGTGGAGGGGGCTGATTCTGGGTTGCAGGGGCTGCTGGCCAGTGTGACGCGCTTGGGAAGATAGATCCTTTACTGTTCGGGCACCTGGTGATTACTCTCCGCGCTATCGTCGACACGTTTCGTGTTCGTCGGTGGCTGGGGGAGAGTCGGGGCAGTGGGCGTTCGGGTGATCTTCATCGGTGGGCTGGGGCGTAGTGGGACGACCCTGTTGGAGCGGCTGCTGGGGGAGGTTCCCGGGGTCGCGCCGCTCGGGGAGGTCGTGCATCTCTGGGAGCGGGGGGTGATCGGGCGGGAGCCCTGCGGGTGTGGGGAGTCGTTCACCGCCTGTGCGTTCTGGCGCACGGTGGGGAGGCGGGCCTTCGGGGGGTGGTCGCCGGGGCTGGCCGATCGGGTGCTGACCTTGCGGCGGCGGGTTGATCGCACGCGGCGCATTCCGGGGCTGGCGGCGCGGCGGCGGCATCCGGGGCTGAGCGGGTACACCCGGGCGTACTCCAGGGTGTACGAGGCGGCGGCGCAGGTGTCGGCGCGGCCGGTGGTGGTCGACTCCAGCAAGCACGCCTCGCTGGCCTTCTGCCTGCGCACCTCGCCGGTGGTCGATCTCAGCGTGGTGCACGTGGTGCGCGATCCGCGGGCGGTCGCCCACTCGTGGCGGCGGTACGTGCCGCGGCCCGAGGACGGCGCGCCGATGACGCGGTGGCGGCCGTGGCGCACGGCCGTCCACTGGGTCGTGGAGAACCTCGCGTTCGAGCTGCTGGCGTTGCGGAACGGCGCCGTGGTGCGTGTGCGGTACGAAGACCTGCTGGCCGACCCTCCCGCGGTGCTGGTCCCGCTGCTGGTCCATCTTGGGTTGCCCGCGGGTCCCAGGGGCGGGTTGTCGGTGTTCGGGGCCGGGAGCGGGGTCGCCGAGTTGTCGGTGGCGCACACCTGCTCGGGCAATCCCATGCGCTTCACCGCCGGGCCGCTGGAGCTGCGGCGGGACGACACCTGGTGCGACCGGCTGCCCCGCCATCACCGCTGGCTCGTCACCGCGCTCACCTGGCCCCTGATGATCCGGTACGGCTACCGTCCCGGCGACCCGCGCAGCCCCGGGGCCGTGACCCCGCCCTGGGCGCCGCCGGGCGTGCCCGCGTCGGGCTGCCGATGAGCCCCACCGTCGGCGTGGTCGTCCCCACCCGGGGGGACCGGCCGCGCATGCTGCGCGAGGCGGTGCGCGGCGTGCTGACCCAGCGCCACCCGGGGCTCCGCGTCGTGGTCGTGGTGGACGGCGGCGACGTGGCGGCGGTCGCGGGGCAACTCGCGGGGGTCGGCGCCGAGGTCATCGGCCGGTGCGGTCCCGGCTCGCCAGGGGCGGGGAACGCCGAGGTCGCTGTGGTGGCCAATCGGTATAGTCCCGGTTCGCCGGGGGCGGGGGACGCTGAGGTCGTGGTGGTGGCCAATCGGTGTAGTCCTGGGTTGCCGGGGGCGCGGAACACCGGGATCGGGGAGTTGGAGACCGAGCTCGTGGCGTTCTGCGACGACGATGACGTGTGGCTGCCGGGGAAGCTGGCGGCGCAGGTGGCGGCGCTCGCGGCGGAGCCGGGGGGTGAGTTCTGCGGGTGTGCCATCGAGGTCGAGTACGCGGGGCGGCGGGCGGTGCGGCTGGCGGGGGCCGGGCGGGTGACGCGGGGGGACCTCACGCGGTCGCGCATGGTGATGGTGCACTCCTCGACGTTCCTGTTCCGGCGCGGGGTGGTGTGGCCGGACGAGAGCGCCCCGGCGGGACAGAACGAGGACTGGGACCTGGCGCTGCGGGCGGCGGGGCGGCGCCCGCTGGTGTACGTCGACCGGCCGCTGGTGCGGGTGCGGTGGGGGGCGTCCGCGTACGTGACGCGGTGGGCGGAACGCATCGCGGGGCTGGAGTGGATGCTCGCCCGGCATCCCTACCTGGCGCACGACCCGCGCGGGGCTGCACGGATCTACGGGCAACTCGCCTTTCTGCACGCGGCGCTCGGGCACCGCCGCCGGGCCGGGCGCTGGGCGCTGCGGGCCTTCACCACACGCCGGGGGGAGCCACGGGTGCCGATCGCGGTCGCGGTCGCGCTCGGCGTGCCCGCTCGTCTGGTCCTCCATCGGCTGCACACCTGGGGGTACGGGATCTGATGTCGTTCAGGACACTCATCGGCAGGCGGCGCGACCCTCGCGACACCGAGAAACGAGTGCGGGTGGGCGGCGTGCTCGTGGACCGGCTCACCGAGCAGGAAGTGGTGGACCACGTCGTCGTCGCGTCGCTGCGCGGCGACGGCGGGCACGTCGTCACCCCCAACGTCGACATCTGCCGCACCTGCTCCCGCGACCCCGCCGTGCGGGCCATCGTCGCGGACGCCGAGATCGCGGTGCCGGACGGCATGCCGCTGGTGTGGGCGTCCCGGCTGCTCGGGGCGCCGGTGCCCGAGCGCATCACCGGCGCCGACCTCATCTGGTCGCTGTCGGAGGCCGCCGCGCGTGCCGAGCTGCCCATCTACCTCCTCGGCGGCCCACCCGGGGTGGCCTGCCGCGCCGCCGAGGTGCTGCGGGCCCGCTACGCCGGGCTCCGGATCGCCGGCGTCGCGGCCCCGCCGTTCGGCTTCGAAACCTCGGCCGAGGGCGTGCGCGACGTCCGCGAGGCGCTGGTGGCCGCCGCCCCCCGCCTGGTGTTCGTCGGCCTCGGCTTCCCCAAACAGGACCGCCTCATCGCCACGCTCCGCGCCGACCTCCCCGGCACCTGGTTCGTCGGCTGCGGCGCCGCCATCGGCTTCACCGCCGGCGCGGTGCGCCGCGCACCCGAGTGGATGCGCCGCGCCGGCCTGGAATGGCTGTTCCGCCTGGCCGGCGAGCCCGCCCGTCTGGCCCGCCGCTACCTCGTCGACGATCTGCCCTTCGCCTTACGGCTGCTCGCCGGGGCCCTGCTGGTGCGGCTGCGCCGCTCTCAGGTGGTGGTGAGCGCGCGCACCCTGGCGACGTCGGCCGTGGTGAGGCCGTGGGGGCGGGCGGTCGCGGCCTGGCGGGAGTTCATCGGCCGGTAGGCCGTGCGGGACAGGCCGGTCCAGGCGAACGGCGTGTGCGGGCCGCGGGCCGGGGTGGTGCAGGCGTGCACGACGCGGCGCTCGGCGCGGGCGGTCCAGGGGAGGCCACACCAGGCGTACAGGTCGCGGTAGCCCTCGACGGGGTCGGTGGCCAGGTCCTCGTAATGGACCACTCGTATGTTCGGGTGGAGCTCCGCCAGCTTGTGCGCGGTGGTGCGGGCCAGGGTCCACAGGGTCGCGGTGGTGGCCAGGTGGTCGGGGGAGCCGTTCAGGGGGCGGGCCGCCGCGAGGTGCGGGTGGTCGCGCAGGAGCAGGGGCTGGTCGAGCAGGTCAGCGAAACGTACTCGCCAGCCGAGCCGCCGCCAGCTCGCCACGAACGGCACCGCGTCGCGGACCAGCAGCACCACCCGGCAGCCGAGGCGCCCGGCGAACCAGCCCGCCGAGAACAGCGCGAACGGGTCGTCCAGCAGGGCCCTGCGTCCGCGCAGCCTGCCGAGGGTGAAGGCCGAGCCGTGTTTGACCAGGCGTGCCAGGTCGGCCGGGGTGTGGTTGCGGCGCAGCTCGGCGGCGAAGCGGTAGCGCAGGGCCATGGTGTCGGTGAAGGCGCGCCGCCACGGCTCCTCGTTGTCGGGGCAGATGTACTGGAAACGGTGGGTGACGGTCGCGTCCAGCACGCCGGGCGAGCGTCCGGGAGGCCGTTCCGGGTTGAGCGGCTCGTTGACGTACACCGCCGCGCCACCCGCCGTGAGCATCGCCCCGGCCCAGCTCGTACCGCTGCGCGGCAGCCCCGTCACCAGTACCGTCATCGGCCGTCCTTCCAGGGGTGCCGGACGAGTGCGCCCAGGGTGCGCGTCACACGCCGGCGGAGGGGGCGGGAGGTGCGCGGGGCGGTGGTGGTGCGCCGGACGAGGGTGCGCGGGGTGGCGGTCGTGCGGCGCACGAAGGGACGCGGGGCGTGCCTGCCGGTGGCGCGCAGCGCGGGCAAGGTGTGGCGGCCGAAGGGGCGCAGGTGGTAGACGCGGGAGAGGTGGATCAGGGGGAGGAGGTTCTTGGTGAGGACGCCGGTGGACCAGCCGAGGGCCGCGCCGAGTGCGCCGTGGGACGGGATCAGGACGAGGTCCACGGCCACCGTGACGGTGATGGCGATGAGGACGTTCGCCATGCTGGCCGTGGTGTGACCGGCGGCGATCAGCACGACGTCCACCATCCCGGCCGCCGTCGCCGCCGTCATCGTGGCGGACAGCACCAGCGCCACCGCGGTTCCGAGCCGGTACTCCTCGCCGAACAGGGACGTCAGCCACGGGGCGAGCGCCGCGTAGCCCAGCCAGATCGGCCAGGTGAGGACGACCAGCCATACCGTCGCGGTCTGGTAGAGCTCGCGGGCCCGGGGCAGGTCGCCGTCCGCCAGGGCTCGCACCAGGCCCGGTTGCACGGCCTGGGCCAGTCCTTGGCCGACGAGCTGGCCGGCCACCTTGAAGCGGGTCGCCGCCGTGTACACCGCCGCCTGCTCCGCCCCGGCCAGCACGGCGACGATGACGATGTCCAGCCGCTGGAACACCGCCTGCACGGCGCCGCCCACCGCCCGGGGAGCCGTGTACCGCCAGAACTCCCCGGCCACCGGCCGGGACCAGGCCGCCACGCGAGCGTGATGGCGCAGCCACAGGGCACCGAGGATCAGCACGGGCAGGTACGGAAGGGCCCACGCGGCGGCGAGGAGCCGGTCGGTCACCCCGGTCAGGGCCACCACCCCGACCAGGACGAGCTGGCCGCCCGGCTGGAGCACCCCGCCGAGCAGCACGGTCGGCCGCATCGTGCCGAACCCCCGGGTGGCGGCGACCAGGACGTCCGCGCAGGTGATGACGGGCAGGGCCACGGCGAGCACCCGGAGCGTCGCGGGGGCGGACGGCGAGCCGGGCAGCAGGAGGTGGCCGATCCCGTCCGCGCACCCGTACACGACCACCGCCACGGTGGCCGACAGCGCGAGCACGGGAGCCAGCGCCACCGTCAAGTACCCGTCCAGGCGGGCACCGGGGCCGTCCGAGCGGGCCAGGAAGTAGATCAGGCCGTTGCCGGTGTCCAGGCGCAGGACGGTGGCGGTCATCAGGCACAGTGCCGTCGTGGTGAACAGGACGCCCGCCGCGTGCGGGTCCAGCCCCCGGGTGACCGCCACGACGAGGAGGAACTGCGCCCCGGCGCTCACGACGGCGGCCGTCACCCCGGCGGCGCCGCCTCGGACGATCCCGGTGGAGGTGTTCAGGGGCGCCATGACGGACGGGTGCCCAGCCACAGTTCCAGGCGGTGGTCCCACATGGCGAAGCGTTCGGTCAGGTCGGCGCGCAGGGACGCGGGCATGGCGGACGGGCGGGGGCGGGCGTTGTGGTGCTCAAAGACGGGGTCGCCGAGGCGGGGCAGGCCGAGGAACTCCAGCACCCGGTCGTACGCGGGCTCGGGGTCGGCGAAGAACCGGCCGCTGTCGAGGACCAGGATGCGGGCCCGGCCCACCAGGGCCTCGGCGCGCGCGAGCTGCTCGGTGTACCGGCCCCTGGCCAGGTAGGCGTGATGACGGTGGGCGTGGCTGGCGCCGTACGGGTGGGCGGCCAGCCATTCGGCGGCCCCGGCCAGCCGTTCCTCCTCCAGCGCGACGGCGCGCTCGAACGACGCCTCGGGCTCGAAGCCCCGCGCGTACTCGTGCGCGTGGGCCGAGTACGCGCGCTCGACCGGGTCGCGCACCAGCACGATGAGCTTGACGCCGGGCAGGTCGCGCGCGATCCGCGCCATCGCGTGCGGGTGGAACAGGTAGTACGGCGCGGACTCGAACGCGACCGGGCCGAGGCCGTACCGCCGCCGCAGACGGTGCGCGGTGGCGGTCAGCGGGAAGTGGGCGCGGTACCAGGCCGGACCCCGGTCGTAGGCCATGTCGAAGTAGTGCACGCCCTTGCGCAGCGTCGGCTTGAGCACCAGCGGGTGCCGGGCCAGTGCCCGGTACAGCGAGGTGGTGCCGCACCGCTGCGCCCCGGCGATCAGGAACGACGGCAGCACCCGGGCGCCCGCGGTCAGCCGCCCGGCCACCTGCGACACGGCGTGCGCGGATCGTTTCACGGCGAGCGGAGTCGTCACGGCGCCGCCTTGAGGAAGACGGCGGGTCGCTTCCCCGCGAACGCGATCACCGCGGGCACCGTTCCCGGGGCGGTGGTGGGTGTGGTCATCGCAGCACTTCCTGGTGGTCGACGACGGGGGTGAGCCACTCGGACGGGGGGCCGAGGGGGCGGTGGCCGTCCCGCTCGTACCGGTCGGCGAGGGTGATCAGGTAGTGGACGGCGGTCTCCCGGGCCGGGCCCGAGGACACCATGAACGGCTCCAGCGTGCGGCCCGCGTGGGCCAGGCACGCCTCGGCGGCGACCCGGGGGGGCATGCGGCGCAGGGCCCGCTGGAAGAAGTGGTGCAGGGCGTCGAAGCCCAGCGGCACGCCGGCGCCGAACCGCTCCCAGTCCCACACCAGCAGCCGCCCGTCGGGCCCGGCGGCCATGTTCCACGGCGCGAAGTCCCCGTGCCAGCAGTACGCCGGGCCGTCCACGGGAAGTCGGGCGATCTCCTCGACGGCCGCGGCCAGCAGGGCGGGCCGGACGCGGGCCCGGGCGACGGGCAGGGGCGTCACGGCCAGCACGTCCATGTCCCGCCAGAGGCCGTGGTACAGCACGGCCGGTGGCGCGACGACGCGCAGCGGGACGGCGGCGAGGGTCGTCAGGGTGGTGCTCTCGTGCCGCACCAATGCGCGGGTCAGCTCGTTGTGGCCGACCTTCACGAACGCCAGCACCTCGCCGCCGGGGCCGAGCGCCGCCAGCACGGGCTTGCGGTTGGCGCGCCGGGCCGGCCGGACGTACGTGACGACCCGGACGCGTCGCCCGAACACCTCACCGAGATGGCCCTCGATGGTGCCCGGCCCGTGCGGGAGCCGCCGCCGTCCCGGCAGCCACCGGGACCTCGGGACCAGGCGCCGGGGCACCAGCCGGGACGGCACGACGGCGTACGGCCTGCGGCCGGGCCCGGCCGACGCGGGGTACAGCAGGGCGGTGATCTCGTCCAGGTGGCGCAGGCGCGCCCGGAAATCGCTCATGGGTGTGCCTCTCGCGGAGCGTTGCGCCAGAGGATGGCGAAGGAGACCAGGTAGAGGGTCAGCGCGGTGATCAGGCCGTCGTAGATGAACATGTAGAGCAGCGCGAGCATCATCACGAGCGTTCCGGCCTGCCCGATCGGTGTGCGGTCGCGCCAGAAGCGGCGGATCGCGCCCGCGAAGAACGCGACGTACAGCAGCGCCCCGGCGAACCCCTGGGTGATCAGCAGCAGCCAGAACTGGCCGTCGCTGCCGAGCGGGGGATGGCCGCACTCACGGCACCAGCCGGTCTTGCCGGTGGTGATGGTGCGGTAGTTGCCGTAGGCGTTGCGGGTGTTGCCGTACCCGATGACCGGCGACCCGGCCGCCGCCGCGACGGTGGCGGCGACGGTGAACGCGCGGATCTGGTTGCTGTGCGGGCTGTCGAGCCGCTGGGCCACGATGGCGCCGAGCGGCCCGGCGAGCATCACCGCGACGGCGGCCAGCACCGCACCGGCGGCCAGGCGGGCCCGGGAGCCGGCCCTGGCCATCAGGTACGCGAGGGCGACGGCGAGGCCGATCCACAGTCCCCGGTTCAGCGAGTACACGACGGGGACGGCCGCCGCCGCGACGACCACGACGCACGACATGCGCCGCGCGGGGCCGCCGTACACCCACCAGCCGACCACGAACCAGATGAGCAGCACCGAGCAGTTGCCGCCCCAGGCGTTGGCCCACTCGAACGGCGCCTCCGGCCGGGGTGAGGCGTGCCCGAGGACGTGCTGCACCTGCGCGGCCGTCGGGTGGATCAGGTTGCGGACGAACGAGTTGCCGCTGATCCAGTCCGGAAGGAGTAGTTCCACCGGCGAGGTGAACTGGAAGCCCGGCGCGAGCACCCCGAGCAGCCCTCCGGCCACGGTGGTGACGAACAGGGCCCCCATCATGCGCACCAGCGACCGCTGCGGCAGCTCCCGCTCGGTCAGATTGGCCAGGTAAACCACCATGACGATCAGCGAGACGTACACCACGAGCCGCATGCCGTAACCGACCACCCGCCCGGTCCCGAGCTCCCCGTACGTCCCCGGCGGCGACTCCCCGAGCATGCTCGCGCTGATGAGATACCCCACCACCAGCAGCAGCCACAACCCCATCCCCTTCGGCACGACGACCGGCCGCCGCCGCACCAGGATCACCCCCATCGGCACCGCCACGACCACGACCGCCAGCCCCCCGACCCCCAGCGCCCACCACAGCGGATACCCCACCAGCAGCGCCCAGACCGGCCAAGCCACCCTCCCGCGTGCGACGGCCACCGAGGGGCGACGCACCCGCGTGCGGTACGGGAGAGGCCAGACCGGCGCCCGCTTCGCGCGCGAGGGGTGGGGGACGGTGGGCAAGGGGCGGGTGGGGAGGTCCTCGGTCATGGGTCGCTGCGGGGGAGTTCGGTGTGGGAGGGGAGGAGGATCACGCCGAGGGCGGCGGTGTCGGTGCGGCGGAGTTGGCGGACGGCGTGGGCCAACTGGGTGGCGCGGGCGGAGCGGCTCTCCACCAGGAGGAGGGCGGCGTCGGCGTGGGCGGAGCGGTCGGTGCGGACCCAGATGGGGGCCAGGCCGGTGAGGGCCACGCGGAGGTCGTCGGCGATCGGCTCGGGGTCGGTGCCGGGGGTCACGCTGCGCACCAGCAGCTCGCCGCCGTCGCGTAAGTGCCCGGCGACGGCCATGGCCAGCTCGCGCAGCTCGCGGGCGTTCTCGCCCTCGCACAGCACAGGGAGGCCGGTCAGGCGCTCCACGTCGGCGGCCGTGCGCAGCCGGGTGTCGTAGCGGTCGCGCACCAGCGCGATGCCGACGCCGGCCAGGAGGCCGAGGAAGAGCCCGCTGCCGAAGTACAGCGGAGGGCTGGGCGTGGCGGGCGCGACCGGGGGCCGGGCGTCGGTGATCACCATGCCGGGGGTGACGGCGATGGTCCTGAGCGCGTCGTACCTGGTGGTTAGGGTGAGGATCTGGCGGTTCAGGACGTTCTGCCGGTGCACCGCGATCGCGCGGTCCGCCGACCCGGCGGCCAGGCGGGGCAGGCCGCCGATGGTGGCCGACAACGCCGCGTTGGCCTCGCGCAGCTTGGCGGCGAGCACCTTGACCTGGGCGCCGAGGGCTTGGGTGGCGGCGGCGTCCCGCTGGGCGAGGTAGGCCTTGGCGAACGCCTGGGCGCCCGACGCGGCGCTCACAGGGTCCGCGGCGGTGAAGGCGACGGTCAGCACGGCGGAGTTGGGCGGCACGCTGACGGCGACCCGCTCGCGCAGCGCGGTGGGGTCGTCGCTCTTCAGCAGCCGGGCGGCCCGGGCGGCGACCACCGCCGAGCGGGCGACCTGCGCCTCGGTGTCCAGGTTGAGCGGCTCGCGCTGCCGGGGCGTGGTGGGGTTGGTCTGGTCCTGCACCCCGGTGGGGGAGACGAGCACCTCGGCGGTCGCGACGTACGACGGCGGAGTGGCCGCCAGGGCGAAGCCGCCGCCACAGAGCCCGGCGATCAGGCATCCGGCGACCGCCGCGCGCCGCCGCAGCAACATCGGCCCGAGTTCGGCCGCCTGGCGGGCGGCGGCCGGGGAGGGCGCCGGCTGGCTCATGGAATCGGCATGCCTCTCGGTGCGGGGGTCGTGCCGGCCCGCTCGGCGCGGGGGTGCTCGGGTGTTTCGGGGGCGGCAATTGATGGAGAGAACTATAGGCGCGCGGAGTGGCCGCGGGATCGGATATCGGGGTTTTAGCTGGAGCGCATACCGGCCCACCTAAGGTTAATATTCGGACATTTCCATAATTGCGTATGCCCAGCTCGTAGCGGGGATGCCGAGTTGCCACCGATTCGGCGCCGGTTAGTGGGATGGTGATTACCAGCCTTACGGTGAACGTTGCAAAAGGGGGTTTGGCCGCCTTGCGTAAAGTGACGGGAATATGGGTCTTCGGGGCAGGAATCATCGCCTCCTGCGGATTGCTCGCCTACACCGTGGCCGCGGTACGGCCCGACCGGGACGCCACCGCGGACCGGCCACCCATCTCCGCGGCGAACATCCCCGGCGGCGCCCCCGGCTGTGCCGCCACCGCCAAGCTCATCCCGAGCTGCGGCGCCTGGTGGGGCGTCGCGCCGGACGTCTTCGGCGGCCGTCCCCCCGCCGAGGCGCTCGCCACCGCCGAGGAGCGCATGGGCCGCAAGGCGGACATCGTGCACGTCTACCACCGGGGCGGCGAGCCGTTCCCCACCCCCGCCGAGCGGCGGCTGGCCCGCACCCGCCTGCTGCTGATCAACTGGAAGCCGTCACTGCGCCGCACCTGGGCCGAGATCGCCACCGGCGCGATCGACCGCCGCATCGACCGCCTGGCCGCCGACATCAACCGGGATCTCCCTCGCAGGTTCTTCCTCACCATCCACCACGAGCCCGAGAACGACGTCCGCCCCCGCCCCGGCTCCGGCATGACCGCCGACGACTACGCCGCCATGTACCGCCACGTCGTCCAGCGCCTGCGCTACCGCGGCGTCAAGAACGCCGTGACCGTCATGACCTACATGGGCGCCCCCAACTGGGCCACCAAGCCGTGGTTCGAACGCCTCTACCCCGGCGACGACGTCGTCGACTGGATCGGCCTGGACCCCTACGCCGACCGCCGCGTCGACGACTTCGCCGCCCTGGTCGACAAGATCCGCCCCGACCACGCCCCCTGGCCCGGTTTCTACCGCTGGACCCAGACCCGCTTCCCCGGCAAGCCCATCATGATCGCCGAATGGGGCGCCTTCGACCGCCCGGAGGACCCCGCCTTCAAGGCCACCTTCTACAACTCCGTCCGCCGCCAGATCCGCGGCTACCCCCAGATCAAGGCCCTCGTCTACTTCGACTCCCCGAACGCCCCCCGAGGCGACACCCGCTTCGACACCACCCCACCCACCG
The DNA here is from genome assembly GCF_042658925.1 of Sphaerisporangium aureirubrum. Classification (NCBI taxonomy): domain Bacteria; kingdom Bacillati; phylum Actinomycetota; class Actinomycetes; order Streptosporangiales; family Streptosporangiaceae; genus Sphaerisporangium; species Sphaerisporangium aureirubrum. The sequence goes on along the minus strand of NZ_JBHSRF010000016.1, from coordinate 122,028 downwards.
CCCACGCCTTCACCGAACTGGCCCGAGCCCCGTACTTCAGCTCAACCCCCGTCCCGGACCACTGACGGGACTCAGGAGCCGGTGATCTCCAACGAGGTGAAGGTCACGTCGGCCGTCGGGCCGGCGACGTCCAGGAACGCCCAGGCCTCGAGGCCCGAGTAGCCGGGGCCGATGAGCGTCCTGGGCCGATGGGTGAGGACGGTCCGCCCGTTGACCGCGAACTCCAGCCGTACCGGGCCGCTCTCCGAGACGTCCATGCAGGAGGCGCGCAGCGCGATCGGGCGGTCGAGGTCGATTCCCTTCAGCGCCCACCACTGCGTCGTGTCGTCGTAGCCGCCTCCGGCGAAGATGGCGACCGATCCCGTGTGGCTCATGACGAACCTGTACCGCGCCCCGCCGGCGCGCTCGCTGCCCCGGCACCACAGCCCCCACGCGCCCTGCCCTGAGTTGAAGCGGACCACCGACGACATGTGCTCGGCACGGGTGCCGGGGGGCGGTCCCGGGACGGGCAGTATGAAGATCTGCTTGTTCTGGGTGGGGTGCACCGTCAGGCCGTCCGCCGAGCGGCTGACCGTGCCGATCCCCGCCCGCCCTGTGGTCCAGCCGGTCGCGGACCTGGTGAAGTCGATCGTGTACTTAACGTGGCCCGTCACCGGCGGCGCCTCGGGGAGCAGCTCCCATCTGATGGTGTGATCGCGAGTGTTGTACGGGTTCGGCGTGGCCGAGGGGGTGGGTGTGGGCGCGGTCCCCGGGAGGCCGGTCACGGACCAGGCGATCACGGTGGCGACGGCCACCGCGCCGGCGGCGGCCAGCGAGAAGGCCGCCCTCCGCCGCCCGGGACGCCGGACGGGGGACTGAGGTGGTGCCGTTCCCGTTCTCGGCCCGGCGGGGCTGCGGGCGAGCACGATGTGCCCCTCGGCGCCGTACAACCAGCGCTGCGGTGTCTGAGGGCTTCCCGACGCCTGGACCTGGTCGAACGCGAAGTGGTAGGCCTCGTCCACGCTGATGAGGCCGTCGCCGTCGAGGTCCGCCGCGCCTGTGCGCAGGCCGTCGACCAGGGCGGTGGTGAAGACCGAGCCGGTAGTGCCGGCCGCCGCGCCGGGCCGGCCCTCGAAGGAGTACTCGGTCGCGGTGGACGCGGTGAGCACCACCCGGCCGCGGCCCGGGCCGAGGAGGCGGTGCTCCAGGTCCAGAGCCGTTCCGCCGGCCTTGGCGCGGTGGGCGAACGCGCCGCTGAAGCACGCGTCCAGGATGAGGATCTGGCGGCGGGCCCGGCAGTGCTCCATCAGGTCCATGAGCCATGCCGCCTCCACCGCGGTGGCCGCGAGACGGTCCTTCCGGGTGTCGGTGGCCGCGAAGTACAGCCGGCGGTACTCGTCCAGGAGCCCGTGGCAGGACAGGTAGACCAGTACGAGGTCCCGGGTGCCCCGGTCGTGCAGGAAGTCCTGCACGGCCAGGCGGATCTCCCACATGGGCCGGTCGGTCACCGAGGTGACCGCGAAGCCGCCGATGTCCGGGTCGGCCAGGGTCTCGGCGAGCGCGGCGGCGTCGCGGCCCGGGGCGCGCAGGCGGCGCAGGGCCTGGTCGTCGTGGGACATGGTGGCCACGATGAGGGCGGCGCGCGGGCCGCCGAGGGGGTCAGGGGGCGGCGTGCCGGGCGAGCCACGCATCGATGATCCTCTGCTGCTGCTCGGCGGTGACGGCGGTCAGCTTGAGCGTGTCGCCCGCGATGGTGATCTCGACGGTTCTGCCGCTCCGGGACACCCAGTTCCTGACGGCGGTCACCATGGCCCGCAGCCCTTCCAGGGTGCCGAGCTGGACCACCAGCCAGCCGGGCACTCCGCCGAGACCTTTGGCGGCCTCCGGGACGTCCTCCGGTGCGGGGACGTCGGCGGACAGCACGTCCAGGTCGAGGAGTTCGGTGCGTAGACGGCCGATGAGCTCGGCCAGTTCCTCCGGATCGCCGTCATCGGCGGGGAGCACGTGGAGGGTCAGTCCATTCGAATCGATCATGATCCGTCCGTCCTGCCGCTTGCGCGCGTGAGGGATGAATCCATCATCATGCGTCGGCGGGGCGAACGGGGCGTTGTGTGCTCAGCCCGTAATGGCCGGGGGTCTCACCTCAGCCAGCCGCCCTGTCTGAGCAGGCCGAGGACGGAGTCCACCGCGCGGGTGACGGGGATGCCGGTGGTGTCGATGGTGAGGTCGGCGTCGTCCGGTTCCTCGTAGGGGTCGGAGATGCCGGTGAACTCGGGGATGACGCCGGCGCGGGCCTTGGCGTAGAGGCCCTTGCGGTCGCGGCGTTCACACTCCTCCAGCGGGGTGGAGATGTGGACGAGGAGGAAGTCGGCGCCCACGGACTCGACCATGTGGCGGACCTCTTCGCGGGTGGCCGCGTACGGGGCGATGGGGGCGCAGACGGCGAGGCCGCCGTGCCTGGCGACCTCGGCGGCGACGAAGCCTATTCTGCGGATGTTGAGGTCGCGGTCCTGCTTGGAGAAGGTGAGGCCCGCGGAGAGGATCCTGCGGACCTCGTCGCCGTCCAGGTAGGTGAGGGGGCGGGTGCCGTCCTCCAGTAGCGCGTCGCGGAGGCCGCGGGCGACTGTGGACTTGCCGGAGCCCGAGAGGCCGGTGAAGAAGACGACCACGCCCCGGCGGTGCGGGGGGCCGGGGAGGGTGACGGGCTCGGGGCCCGCCAGGTGTTCCTCCGCGCCGTAGGCGGTGGCGATGTGCTCGCGGAGTTCGAGATCGATCTCGCGTTCCCGTGGCGCGAGGGGGACGGCGGCGAGCAGGGTGCCGTCCGGGAGGCGGTCGCGGGCCTTGAGCGCCGCCCTCACCACGGCGGGGCCGCCTTCGCCGTACGCCAGGGGGAGGAGCAGGATCGTCGCGTCCAGCTCCCGGGCGGTGGCGATGATCTCGTCCAGGTCGTCCAGCGGCCCGCGCATGGTGACGGCGAGAAGGGCCCCGGTCGCCTGCTCCCGGATCTGCGCCGGCGTGTGCCGCAGCCTCGCGAACGGCCCGTGCTCGGACGCACCCAGCGCTGTCACGGTTCCGGCCACCAGCCCGTGCGCCCGCTCGGTCACCAAGAGGGTCGCCACGGCCGCCCCCTCAGGATCGCGCAGGATGAGCTCCTGCCCAGACACCACCGGATGGTCGTCCGGCAGTTCCAACGTGATCGCGTCCGGCCAAGGCGTCCCGTCCACGAGCCGCCCCGTCTCCTCCACCGACCCGACGTCCGCCGCCCCCATGAAGCCGGTCAGCGGAGCGAACCCCCCCGAACACAACAACTCAAGGTCCGCAAGCTCCCGCGCATCAGGCGTCCACTCCAGATCTGCCACCGCCACAGGATATTTCCAACCACGACCCCTAGCGATGCGAACACCCCCCCGCGGGCCGCCATACGGCTCTGCGCGGGGGCACGTCTGCGCGGGGGCGCGGGGTCCGGTGGGGAACGAGGAGACCCGGCAGGGCCGGGGGTGCGGGGGTGTCCCCCGCATGAGAACAGCCCTTGCGGCATCCGCGCGGAGCGCGCCCCTTCGCAAGGACCATGTCCAGGGGGCGCGCGTACGGCCGGGTTTGCCGCCGTACGGCGGCGCCGGATTAGCCGTAGACGGTGCTCGCCGTACCGGCGCCGGAAGCGGAGCTCCAATGGTCGCTAGGGGAGGAAGGCGGGGCCGGGTGCGGGGTCAGATGAGGCGGGCGAAGTGGTTTTGGGGTTTGCGGATGATCAAGGTTATTTCGTCGTGGGTGGTGGGGAGGCGGCCGGCGGTTAGTTTGGAGAGCAGGCGGCAGGCGGTGCGGGTTATCGGGGCGTGGGGGCCTTTCAGGGCGGGGCCGCTGGTGGCTGAGTAGTCTTCGGCGATCATCAGGCCGCGCATCAGGCAGTAGGAGTGGAGGCCTTCTCGGGAGGCGACCTGTTCGTAGATGGCGGGGAGGGGGCCCACGGAGCCGGCGGGGGTCAGGTGGGGCCAGAGGAGGCGGCGGGTCCAGTGGGGGAGGTGGCGGTCGTAGAAGCCGTAGGCGGTGGTGCGGTCGCGCATTCGGATCAGCAGGAGGCCGCCGGGGCGCAGGGCGTTGACCATGCGGTCGAGGACGAGCTCGGCGTGGCGGACGCGTTCCAGGAGGAAGGCGACGTGGACCACGTCGAAGGAGCGGGGGAGCAGGGGGGCGGCGCGGAGGTCGCCGAGGAAGCGGGCGTCGAGGTCGTTGCGGGCGTGGACGGCGGCGCGGAGCTGGGGGAGGTCCTCGTCGATGCCGGTGATCCGGGTCTCGACGCGGTCGAGGTCGAAGGTGCCGCCGCGGCCGCACCCGGCGACGAGGATGTCGAGCCTACGGCCGAGGTGTTCGGTCCACAGCTCGCGGATGCGCAGGCTGAACACGTCACCTTGGGTTGCGGGCCACCATCGAACCTCAGACATGCTACACAGGGTAGTCAGTCGATCTCTTCCTGTAGTGGATTTACCATACGCGGCCACTTTCCGGTGGACGAGCATGGGTGGCGATCCACCCGATTCAGGCTGCTATTTCGATATAACGCCGATCAAGCCGGACGGAGGGGTGGTTCCCGGCGTGGCAAGCGCGAGGGGGAAGTAGCCTTGAGGGGGCCCCGGTGGTCCGATGGACCCGGGGATCACGCGTGCCGCCCCTGCGCTGTGGCCGGCCGGTGGCGCGCGGCCAAGTCGCCACGTGGGATGCTCGCGGCCGTACCAGGCCGTCCGCGAGGCGAGCAGAGGCGGGCGTGACCATGTGGGGGCATTTCTGAGATGAGTCTTTCCGGACTGCTCGACCTTGTCGTGGCCGAACCACCCCTGTCCGGTGTGCTGGAGCGCACCGGGGAGGACATCGATCTGATCGCGCCACCGGCGCTGCGCCCGTTCGCGGTGGCGGCCCTCGCGCGGCACCGCCCGGTGCTGGCGATCACGGCGACCGGCCGCGAGGCCGAAGACCTCGCCGCCGCGCTCACCGGCCTCGTCGGGGACGACGGCGTGGCGGTCTTCCCGGCCTGGGAGACCCTGCCGCACGAACGCCTGTCCCCGCGCAGCGACACGGTGGGCCAGCGGCTCGCCGTGCTGCGCAGGCTGGCCCACCCGGTGCCCGGCGACGCCGCCGCGGGCCCGCTCGGCGTGGTGGTGGCCCCGATCCGCGCGGTGCTCCAGCCGCTGGTGACCGGCCTCGGCGACCTCACCCCGGTACGTCTGCGGGCGGGCGACGACGCCGACCTGGACGCGGTGGTCGACCTGCTGGTCGGCAACGGGTACCACCGGGTCGACATGGTGGAGAAGCGCGGCGAGGTGGCCGTGCGCGGTGGCCTGCTGGACGTGTTCCCGCCCACCGAGGAGCACCCGCTGCGCCTGGAGTTCTGGGGCGACACCATCGAGGAGATCCGATGGTTCAAGGTCGCGGACCAGCGTTCCCTGGAGGTCGCCGATGGCGGCCTCTTCGCCGCTCCGTGCCGTGAGCTGCTGCTCACCGACCAGGTGCGCGCCAGGGCCAGGGACCTCGCCGAGCGCTACCCGCCGCTGAAGGAGATCCTCGACCAGCTCGCCGACGGCGTCCCCGTGGAGGGCATGGAGGCGTTCGCCCCGGCCCTGGTGGACGGCATGGACCTCCTGCTCGACCATCTCCCGGCCCGCGCCGCGGTGTTCGTCTGCGACCCCGAGCGCATCCGCGGCCGGGCGGTCGAGCTGGTCGCCACCAGCCAGGAGTTCCTGGAGGCGTCCTGGATCAACGCCGCAGCCGGCGGCGAGGCCCCGATCGACCTCGGCGCGGCGGCGTTCCGCAGCCTGCGCGAGGTCCGCGACCAGGCCCGCGAGCTCGGCCAGCCGTGGTGGACGATCGCGCCGTTCGCCGCGACGGACGCCGGGAGCGCCGGTGGCGACGGCCGCGGCGCGAACGACGGCGGCGGCGGACGGCACGGCAGCTCCGACGACATGGACGCGTTCGACCACGGCGACCGGGTCGAGCTGGCGGTCCGCGAGGTGGAGTCGTACCGCGGCGACACTCAGCGGGCGCTCGGGGACATCAAGGGCTGGCTGGGCGACGGCCGCTCGGTGGTGCTGCTCAGCGAGGGCCACGGCCCGGCCGAGCGCATGGTGGAGCTGCTGCGCGGCGTCGACGTCGCCGCCCGCCTGGTCCCGGCCCTGGACGAGGCGCCGGGCCGGGACGTGGTGCACGTCACCACCGGCCGCATCGAGCACGGTTTCGTCTCCGCCACGGTCGGCGTGCTCACCCATCTGGACCTTGTGGGCCAGAAGGCCTCCACCAAGGACATGCGCCGCCTGCCGTCCCGCCGCCGCAACATGGTCGACCCGCTCCAGCTCAAGGTCGGCGACTTCGTCGTGCACGGCCAGCACGGCGTCGGCCGTTACGTCGAGATGGTGCGCCGCTCGGTGCAGGGCGCCACCCGCGAGTACCTCGTGATCGAGTACGCCAAGGGCGACCGCCTGTACGTGCCGACCGACCAGCTCGACGAGGTCACCCGGTACGTCGGCGGCGAGTCGCCCACGCTGAACCGCATGGGCGGCGCCGACTGGGCCAAGGCCAAGTCCCGGGCCCGCAAGGCCGTCAAGGAGATCGCGGGCGAGCTGATCCGGCTGTACAGCGCCCGCATGGCCTCCCCGGGCCACGCGTTCGCCGCCGACACCCCCTGGCAGCGCGAGATGGAGGACGCCTTCCCGTACGCCGAGACCGGCGACCAGCTGGAGGCGATCGACGAGGTCAAGCGCGACATGGAGCGCTCGATCCCCATGGACCGCCTGATCTGCGGCGACGTCGGCTACGGCAAGACCGAGATCGCGGTGCGCGCGGCGTTCAAGGCCGTGCAGGACGGCAAGCAGGTCGCGGTCCTGGTGCCCACCACGCTGCTGGTCCAGCAGCACCTTTCGACGTTCGGCGAGCGGTTCGCCAGCTTCCCCGTGATGGTCAGGCCGGTGTCGCGGTTCCAGAGCGACGCCGAGGTGCGCGCCACGCTGGAGGGGATGCGCGACGGCGGCGTGGACATCGTGATCGGCACCCACCGCCTGCTCAACCCCGACGTGCGCTTCAAGGACCTCGGCCTGATCATCGTGGACGAGGAGCAGCGCTTCGGCGTCGAGCACAAAGAGGCCATGAAGCACATGCGCACCCAGGTGGACGTGCTCGCCATGTCGGCGACGCCGATCCCCCGCACGCTGGAGATGGGCCTCACCGGCATCCGCGAGATGTCCACCATCCTCACCCCGCCCGAGGAGCGCCACCCCATCCTCACCTTCGTCGGGCCGTACGACGAGAAGCAGATCGCCGCGGCCGTGCGGCGCGAGCTGATGCGCGACGGCCAGGTGTTCTTCGTGCACAACCGCGTGTCGTCCATCAACCGGGTCGCCGCCCGGCTGCGCGAGCTGGTCCCCGAGGCGAGCGTCGCGGTGGCGCACGGCCAGATGAACGAGCAGCAGCTCGAAAAGATCATGGTCGGCTTCTGGGAGCGGGAGTACGACGTGCTGGTGAGCACCACCATCGTCGAGTCCGGCCTGGACATCCCGAACGCCAACACCTTGATCGTGGACCGCGCCGACAACTACGGCCTGTCGCAGCTCCACCAGCTGCGCGGCCGGGTCGGCCGGGGCCGCGAGCGGGGATACGCCTACTTCCTGTACCCCCCGGAGGCGCCGCTCACCGAGACGGCGCACGAGCGGCTGGCGACCATCGCGCAGCACACCGAGATGGGCGCCGGCATGTACGTCGCGATGAAGGACCTGGAGATCCGCGGCGCGGGCAACATCCTCGGCGCCGAGCAGTCCGGCCACATCGCGGGCGTCGGGTTCGACCTGTACGTGCGCATGATGGCCGAGGCGGTGCAGGAGCAGAAGGCCAAGCTCGCCGGCGAGGAGGTCGCGCAGGAGCGCGCCGACGTGAAGGTGGAGCTGCCGGTCAACGCGCACATCCCGCACGACTACGTGACCTCCGAGCGGCTGCGCCTGGAGGCGTACAAGCGGCTGGCGGCGGTCGGCAGCGAGGACGACATCACGGCGGTGCGCGAGGAGCTCGTCGACCGGTACGGCCGCCCGCCGCAGGAGGTGGACAACCTGCTGGAGGTCGCCCGCTTCCGGGTGCGCGCCCGCCGGGCCGGGCTGACCGACGTCGCGCTGCAGGGGCCGAACATCAGGTTCGCCCCCGTGTCGCTGAAAGATTCGCAGCGGGTGCGCCTGGACCGGCTGTATCCCAAGGCGATCTACAAGTCCGCCGCGGGCACGCTGCTGGTGCCGGTGCCGAAGACCAAGCCGGTGGGCGGCCGCCCGCTGCACGACCTGGAGCTGCTCACCTGGTGCAGCGACCTGGTGGAGGCCATGTTCCCGCAGCCCGCTCCGGCGGCCGGGCGATGATCGGGCGCCGGGGCGGACGGCCGGTGACCCCACTCGCGGGTTTGAGTAGAGTTACCCGCGTCTGTTGAAGGGACCTCACGTGAAGTCGAACGCTGTGCGCGTGCTGCTGGCCGTGGTGGCCGCGGGTGTCGCGCTGACCGCCTGCTCGTCCTCCCCGGTGGGGGTCGGCACGGCGGCCACGGTCGGCGACGTCCGGATCACCTCCAAGGAGCTGACCGCGGACGTCACCGAGTACCAGGCCGCGTTGAAGCAGGCCAAGATCCCCGAGAGCCAGCTTCAGATGCCCTCGGTGCCGAGGGCGGTACTGCTCCAGCTGATCAACTTCCGCCAGTTCGAGCAGTACGCCGCGCGCAACGGTGTCGTGGTGACCGACGGCGAGGTCGACAAGTTCATCACCGAGCAGGGCGGGATCCAGACCATCGGCCCGGCCGCCCTCCAGCGTGGCGTGCCGCCGTCGGAGACCCGCCGCTGGATCCGCACCGCGGTGATCTACCAGAAGTCCCTGCAGAAGTACGGCGCCAACCTGAGCGACCAGGCGTCCACCCAGGCGGCGCAGCAGAAGCTGTTCGAGCAGATGGACAAGATCCCGATCTCCGTCTCGCACCGCTTCGGCTCGTGGAACCTCCAGCAGGGCCTGATCGACGAGAACCGGTTCGGCACGCCCGCCGGGGGAGAGCCGAGCGCCCAGCCGGACCCCGCCGCCGGTCAGTGACGTGACGCTCGTCCTCGTCACCACCTCGCCCCGGGTGGCGCCCGGCCTGCTCAGCGGCCGGGCCTGGGCCGTCCTCAAGGACGGCCCGGTGCTCACCGGCGCGGCCGATCACCCGGCGCTGCCCTACCTCGCCGAGGAGGGCGTCGCGGTCGAGGTCGTCGCGCCGGACGCCGCGGCGCTGGCCCGCCGGGGCGCCGAGGGCACCGTGGTGTGGCTGGCCGCGCAGGACGGCGACGAGGCCCTGATGCGCGCCGTCGGGCACGCCGCGCTGGCCATGCCCGAGCCGCCGGTGATCGAGGTGATCCCCGGGTCGTACGACCTGCCGGGCTCCCGCGTGCTCGACCTCGTCACCGTGATGGACCGGCTGCGCCGCTCGTGCCCGTGGGACGCCAAGCAGACCCACGAGTCGCTGGTGCCGTACCTCCTGGAGGAGGCCTACGAGGTCCTGGCCACCATCGAGGACGGCGACCACGCGGCGCTGCGCGAGGAGCTAGGCGACCTGCTGCTCCAGGTGGTGTTCCACGCCCGCCTCGCGCAGGAGCGCACCGCGGACGAGGGCGGTTTCGACGTGGACGACGTGGCGGCCGGCATCGTGGACAAGCTGGTGCGCCGCCATCCGCACGTGTTCGCGGACACCGCCGTCAGCGGCGCCGACGAGGTCAGCGACAACTGGGACACGATCAAGGCCGCCGAGCGCGCGGCCAAGGGCTGGGACTCGCTGCTGGACGGCGTCCCGATGGGCCAGCCCGCGCTGTCGCTGGCCCACGGCCTGCAGAGCCGGGCCGAGCGGGCGGGCGTGCCGGCCACGCTGGCCCGCGCCGTCGGGCAGGGCATCGGCCGCGAGCTGTTCGACCTGGTGGGACGGGCCAGGGCGGCCAATCTGGACCCCGAGGCCGAGCTGCGCGCCGCGGCGCGCGACTACCGCGAGCGGGTGCGCGCCTGGGAACGTTCACGCGGCTCCGGCGGGTGACCTGAAACCGTCCTGAGCTGGGGTAACGTACCCGGATGGGGATCGGTCGCGTACCTCTTCGCGGACCCCGGTAGGCTCGTGCGGCAAAACGTCCATGACCACATCGCGCAACGATGGCGCGGTGGCCGGGGGGAGCCCCCGGACCTGACACTTTCTAGGAGAGCTTCGTGGCTGCGATCGAGGCTGTTACCGCACGCGAGATCCTCGACTCCCGGGGCAACCCCACGGTCGAGGTCGAGGTTTTGCTCGACGACTACAGCACCGGGCGGGCGGCGGTCCCGAGCGGCGCGTCCACCGGGCAGTTCGAGGCGGTCGAGCTGCGTGACGGCGACGGCCGTTACGGCGGCAAGGGCGTGCAGAAGGCCGTCCTGAACGTCACCGACGAGATCGCCGAAGAGATCATCGGCTACGACGCCGAGGAGCAGCGCCTCGTCGACCAGACCATGATCGACATGGATGGCACCTCGAACAAGGGCCGCCTCGGCGCCAACGCCATCCTCGGCATCTCCCTGGCCCTGGCCAAGGCCGCCGCCGACAGCGCCGACCTGCCGCTGTTCCGCTACCTCGGCGGCCCGAACGCCCACGTGCTGCCGGTGCCGATGCTGAACATCCTGAACGGCGGCGCGCACGCCGACAGCAACGTCGACATCCAGGAGTTCATGATCGCGCCGATCGGCGCCGACACGTTCTCCGACGCGCTGCGCATGGGCGCCGAGACCTACCACGCGCTCAAGAGCGTGCTCAAGGAGAAGGGATACGGCACCGGCCTCGGCGACGAGGGCGGCTTCGCGCCGAACCTCCCGAGCAACCGCGACGCGCTCGACCTCATCCTCGTGGCGATCGAGAAGGCCGGGTTCACCCCGGGCTCCGACATCGCGCTCGCGCTGGACGTCGCGGCCACCGAGTTCCACAAGGACGGCGTCTACACCCTGGACGGCAAGGGCCACAGCGCGCAGGAGATGATCGCCTTCTACGAGGACCTCGTCCGCTCCTACCCGCTGGTCTCCATCGAGGACCCGCTGGACGAGGAGGACTGGTCCGGCTGGCAGGCCATCACCGCCGCCCTCGGCTCCAAGGTGCAGCTCGTCGGCGACGACCTCTTCGTCACCAACCCCGAGCGGCTGGCCCGCGGCATCGAGACGGGCACGGCCAACGCCCTGCTGGTCAAGGTCAACCAGATCGGCACCCTGACCGAGACCCTGGACGCGGTCGACCTCGCCCACCGCAGCGGCTACCGCTGCATGATGAGCCACCGCTCCGGCGAGACCGAGGACACCACGATCGCCGACCTCGCGGTGGCCACCAACTGCGGCCAGATCAAGACCGGCGCCCCGGCCCGCTCGGACCGCGTGGCCAAGTACAACCAGTTGCTCCGCATCGAGGAACTCCTGGATGATGTGGCCCGTTACGCGGGTCGCGGAGCTTTCCCGCGCTTCCAGGGCTAGTTTTTCCGGTACGGCCCGCGCCGCCGGACCCGGCGCGCGGGCCGCACCGACCCTGGGGGGAGCATGAAGAAGCGTCCGCAGCTGACCGGCCGTGCGGCGATCCTGGCCGTCGTGGTCTGTGCCATCGCCATGAGCCTCGCCTATCCCATCCGCGAGTACGTCGCGCAGCGGCGCCAGATCGCCCAGCTGGAACGGCAGCAGGCCCAGGCGCTCAAGGAACTGGCGGAGCTGTCCGAGCGCACCAAGCAACTGGACGACCCCGCGTACATCAGGCAGCAGGCCCGGGTGCGGCTGCACTACTGCGGCACCGCGGAGAAGTGCTACGTGGTGCGCGACTCGGCGCGGCAGGGGGACACCCGGCCGAAGGCCGGAGCGACGCCGCGGGCCAAGTCGCCGTGGTACCAGACGCTGTGGGAGTCGATCGAGGCCGCCGACCGGGGCGACGGGCGGCGTGTGGAGGCGGGCCGTACCCCCGCCCCGTGAACAAAGGTCCGGCAGGGAGTCGACGAGATGATGGATCCGGCCGACGCGGCCGCGGTGGAACGGCAGCTCGGCAGGCCGCCCCGGGGGTTGCGAGCGGTGGCGCACCGGTGCCCGTGCGGGCTGCCCGACGTGGTGGAGACGGCGCCCCGGCTGCCCGACGGTTCGCCGTTCCCCACCCTGTACTACCTGACGTGCCCGAAGGCCGCCTCGGCGATCGGCACGCTGGAGGCGTCGGGGCTGATGGCCCGCATGCGGGCCCGGCTGGCGGAGGACCCCGCCCTGGCCGAGCGATACGCCGCCGCGCACGCCGACTACGTCGCCCGGCGGGACCTGGCAGCGGCCGAGCAGGGGCTGGAGCCGCTGCCGCGTGACATGCAGAGCGCGGGCGGGATGCCGGACCGGGTGAAGTGCCTGCACGCCCTGGTGGGGCACGAGCTGGCGGTGCCGGGCGGCAATCCCTTCGGCCGCGAGGCGCTGGACGCATTGCCGGACTGGTGGCGGGAAGGGGCCTGCGTACCTGATGCCGCGGATCCGAAGGAGGGCGCATGACGCGCGTGGCGGCGATCGACTGCGGGACCAACTCGGTACGACTGCTCATCGCCGACCTCGCGGGGCGGGAACTGGCGGACGTCGAACGGCGCATGGAGATCGTGCGCCTCGGCGCGGGGGTGGACCGCACCGGGCGGCTGGCGCCCGAGGCGCTGGAACGCACGTTCACCGCGATGCGCGGCTACGCCAACCTCGTGCGGTCGTACGGCGCGACCCGGGTGCGGGTGGTGGCGACCAGCGCGACCAGGGACGCGTCCAACCGGGCCGAGTTCACTGACGGGGTGCGCGAGATCTTCGGCGTGCGGCCCGAGGTGGTCACCGGGGCCGAGGAGGCCCACCTGTCGTTCCTCGGCGCCACCTCCGGGCTGAGCGGGGCGGCGGCGCCGGTGCTGGTGGTGGACATCGGCGGGGGGTCCACCGAGTTCGTGCTGGGCACCGCCGACGTGGACGTGGCCATCTCGGTGGACATCGGGTGCGTACGGCTCACCGAGCGCCATTTCACCGGCGGCTACACCGACACGGCGGTGGCGGCGGCGACCGCGGACATCGACGCGGCCCTCACGCGCGTGGCCGCCGAGGTCCCGGTGGCACGGGCGCGCACCCTCATCGGCCTGGCCGGCTCGGTCACCACCGTCGCGGGCATCGCTCTCGGCCTGCCCGCCTACGACGCGTCCCGGACCCACGGCTCCCGGGTGCCCGCGGCCGAGGTGCACGCGGTGTCCCGGCGGCTGCTCGGCATGACGCACGAGGAGCGCGCCGCCATCCCGGTCATGCACCCCGGCCGGGTGGACGTGATCGGCGCGGGTGCCCTGATCCTGGACCGCGTGGTCGAGCGGTTCGGCTTCACGGACGTGCTGGTCAGCGAGCACGACATCCTCGACGGCATCGCCCGGGGGCTGGGACAGGAGTCCTGGGCGTGAGCGGCCCCGGGACCGGCGGCCTGATCGGTCCGGCGCCGGGACGCGGCCGTCCGTGGGAGCCCGCGTTATGAGCTTCGTCCCGCCCGGGAGCGGCTGGCCGGAGGATCCGGCCGGGCCGGGGACGCCGGTGGCGCGGACCCCGGAGGAGGTCGGGGAGCTGGCGCGGAGCAGTGACGCGCTCGGTGAGCTGACGGCGCGGCAGTCGGTGTGCCGGGCCTGCCCGCGGCTGGTCGAGTGGCGGGAGGAGGTCGCGGACGTGCGGCGGCGGGCGTTCCGCGACGAGACGTACTGGGGGCGGCCGATCGCGGGCTGGGGCGACGACGAGCCCCGGGTGCTGCTGGTGGGGCTGGCCCCGGCCGCGCACGGGGGGAACCGCACCGGGCGGGTGTTCACCGGGGACCGCAGCGGCGACTGGCTGTTCGCGTCCCTGCACCGCACGGGTTTCGCCGCCCTGCCCACCAGCGTCCACGCCGGGGACGGCCAGCGCCTGATCGGCGCCCGCCTGGTGGCCGCCGTCCGCTGCGCCCCGCCCGCCAACAAGCCCACCGTCGAGGAACGCGCCACCTGTTACCCCTGGCTGGCCCGCGAACTCGAACTGGTCGCCGGCCCCCTGCGGGTGATCGTCTGCCTCGGTGGCTACGCCTGGCAGGCCGTCTGGCCCGCGCTGAGGGCCGCCGGGTACGCCCTGCCGCGTGCCCGCCCGCCCTTCGGCCACGGCGCCGAGGTGCCGCTGACCCGCGGCGCCACCGCCGTCCACCTGCTCGGCTGCTACCACCCGAGCCAGCAGAACACCTTCACCGGCCGGGTCACCGAGCAGATGCTCGACGACGTCTTCGCCCGCGCCGCGGCGCTGGCCGGCCTCACGCACTGATCTACCAGATCCGGAATAACCGATTGGCGCCGAGGCTTGTACGTGACGTAAGCTTGTGAATGGTTTCACAAGCGACGATGCCGCGAAGGGGCACTGAGGTGAACCACAAGGCCAAGCACGTTCTTATCGTTGGCGGCGGGTATGTCGGGCTGTACACCGGGCTCCGGTTGCAGCGGGCACTGCGGCGGGAGCTGCGATCCGGCTCCGTGCAGATCACGATCATCGACCCGCAGTCCTACATGACCTACCAGCCGTTCCTCCCGGAGGCCGCGGCGGGCAACCTGTCCCCGCGCCATGTCGTCACCCCCCTGCGGCGCGTGCTGCCGCGCGTGCGCATCCTCAACGGCAAGGTCACGAAGGTGCACCACGGGGCCAGGTCCGTCACCTTCCAGCCCCTCGTGGGACCGAGCCAGGAGCTTGAGTACGACGTCATCGTGATGGCGGCGGGCTCGGTGTCGCGCACGCTGCCCATCCCCGGGCTGGCGGACGCCGCGATCGGCTTCAAGTCGGTCGGCGAGGCCATCGCGCTGCGCAACCGGGTGCTCGGCATGCTCGACCGGGCGGACGCCACCGAGGACGAGCGGGTGCGGCGCAGGGCGCTCACCTTCGTCGTGGTCGGCGCCGGGTTCGCGGGCGTCGAGGCGCTGGCCGAGCTGGAGGACATGGCCAGAGACGCGGTCAGGTACTACGACTCCATCGAGGAGAAGGACCTGCGCTGGGTGCTGGTGGAGGCCAGCGACCGCATCCTGCCGGAGGTCGGGCCCGAGATGGGCCGCTGGACCCTGGAGGAACTGCGCGAGCGGGGCATCGACGTCAAGATGCAGACCTTGCTGCGCTCCTGCGAGGGCGGCCTGGTGAAGCTGTCGGACGGCGACGAGTTCGAGTCCGCCACCATCGTGTGGACCGCGGGCGTGAAGGCCAACCCGGTGGTGAACGCCGGTGACCTGCCGCTGGACGAGCGCGGGCGCGTGATGACCACCGCCCAGCTCACCGTGGCCGGCGTCACCGGCGCGTTCGCCGCCGGCGACGTCGCGGGCGTGCCGGACGTGACCAACCCCGGCAAGTACTGCGCGCCGAACGCCCAGCACGCGGTCCGGCAGGCCAAGGTGCTGGCCGGGAACGTCGTGCGCCACCTGTCCGGCCGGCCGCTGCTGACCTACCGCCACAAGTACGCCGGTTCGGTGGCCGGTCTCGGCCTGCACAAGGGCGTGGCCAACGTCTACGGGATCAAGCTGCACGGCCTCCCGGCGTGGTTCATGCACCGCACGTACCACCTGTCCCGGGTGCCCACGCTGAACCGCAAGGTCCGGGTGATGGCCGACTGGACGCTCGCGCTGTTCTTCAAGCGGGAGACCGTCTCACTCGGTGAGATCGAGACCCCGCGCGAGGAGTTCCGCGCGGCGGCGGCCACCGTCTGAGGTGACGGGGTACGGCCCGCGCCACCCGGCGCGGGCCGTACTGTTCTGTCGGGGGCCTTACAAGGAGGAACCAAGGGGCGAACGGAGGCGCGCGGAGAAAAATGGGCTACTTGAGCGGTCTGTTGTTCATTGCCCGAGTCATGGGGGCACGCGCCGTATATCGTTATCCAGCGGACTACAGACAGAAGACGGTAGACGTGGGCTCTGACCCGTTACGCAAGTGTGGTCCGTTACGTATGATTACGGCGCCCCCGTAGCCCAATGGCAGAGGCAAACCCCTTAAAAGGGTTCCAGTGTGGGTTCGAGTCCCACCGGGGGCACCCCTTGGCCGCCTAAAGAAACGCCCTGCCGCACGTCACTCCCGAAGTTCCGATATCCTCGTTGGTTCAGCACGGCCCCGGTGGCTTTATCCCGGGGGTTCTCCGCTGGTCAAGCCCTAGGGTCGGACCCTTCCCCCGGTAAATCGTTACCATTCCGTGCCGATCCCTTGCACGGCCCGGGTCGCCGCCGAGCGCGACCGGTAAGCCAGTCCTCCGCTAATCTTCCGCCAGTATCCGCTTAAATCGGATTATCACTGAACATCGGGAATTTTCCTCCCGAGATGTGAATATCGGCCAGCCCGTCACTGCTCTGAACCGAGAGCGCGGCTGCCGTCCCCGAGGGGCCGGAGGCGGCCCCCGCGCACCACCCGTGCGCCCGGCCGCCGGGCCGCCGGCGGCCGGGCCCGCGCGAAGTGATCGAAACGCAACATGGGGCGACGGAACTCGCCTGGTGGCTGCTTCGTTGTATCCGGTGCCGCCGGGCTCGCGAACCGGCACCCGGCGGCCTGTCGCGGCCGTGTCCTTAACGACGGCCGCGGCGGATGGAATGCTTATGGGCAACAGGCGGCACTCCCTGTGCGGCTCGACCGAACAGGCTGATCGCAGGTCGCAGTGGAGGCAGTGATGCAGAGCAGGAACCCGGTCCTCGGCCGGCTGGGGCAGAACAACCGGCAGTACGGGGCGGGCCCCATGGCGAGCCCGCAACACCTGCGGGAGATGTACGACGCCCCCTCATACGCCCCGCCCACCCAGGCGCGGCCGATGACGATCGACGACGTCGTCGTCCGCGGGTTCATCACACTCGGCACCCTGGTGCTCTCGGCGGCCCTCGCCTGGTACTTCAACTTCGGCATGGGCATCGCGATCGCGGGTGTGATCGTCGGCCTGGTGCTGGGACTCATCGTCTCGTTCCGGCAGAGCACCAACCCCGTGCTGATCCTCGGCTACTCCGTCGCGTACGGCGTCGCCATCGGGGTGATCAGCCACGTCTACAACACGCTCTACGACGGCATCGTCATCGCCGCCGCGTTCGGCACGATGGTCGCGTTCGGCGGCATGCTGGCCGTCTACGCGCTCAAGATCTTCCGGCCCACGCCGAAGTTCACCAAGTTCGTGGTCGGGGCCGCGTTCGCCGCGCTCGGCCTGATGGCGCTGAACTTCATCTTCGGCTTCTTCGTGCAGGGCGGTCTCGGGCTGCGCACCGACAGCCCGCTCGGCTGGGTCTTCAGCATCGCGATGATCCTGCTCGGCTGCTTCTTCCTGCTGCTCGACTTCGACGCGGTGGAGCAGGGTGTGCGGGCCGGCGTGCCGGAGAAGTACTCCTGGCTGATGGCGTTCGGTCTCACGGTGAGCCTGGTCTGGATCTACCTTGAGGTCCTGCGCTTCCTCAGCTTCTTCTTCAACAACGATTAGGACGGATTTCGGACGTCCTTCCAACTCTGACATACCGTGTGCCCCGCCGGTCCCCGGCGGGGCACACGCTTTGCGTGGGGCCGGTGGAACCTTTGGGAGTCGCACGTACAGCCACCGACGATCTACGTTTTGTAAGAGAAGGCTGGCCATTTGGGGCTTGCCATTGCGGCGTCGGTGATGCAGTGTCGACCCAAAGAGGTCCACTCATGGAGGTGCCCATGTCGTTGAACCACTCACCGGAGACGCAGAACAAGCTGATCGCCAGGGTTCCGGACATCACCGGACGCGCACTCCCCGAGTGGTTCCAAGCCATCGACAACGGCCCGTCGTTCCTACGCTGTGACGAGCGAGCCAACTGGCTCGCCGACGAACACGGGCTGACCCACGGCTACGCCGCGGCGATCGTCATCGAGCACGAGCGGCAGCGCCGTTCCCGCATGGGCTTCCTATAGCCCCTGCCCCACCCCAGTGCGCCCACGCCGCCCATTGGCGTGGGCGCTGTTCTGCCGCCGATCGGTCATCATGGGCTCATGGATCTCGACAAGGCCCGTGATTACATCAGGAAAAACCACCGTGCGGTGATTCAGACCTGGCGCGCCGACGGCCACCCGCAGATGTCCCCCGTGGTCGTCGGGGTCGACGCCGAGGGCTACGCCATCGTCAGCACCCGCGAGAGCGCGGCCAAGGCCAAGCAGCTCCGCCGCAACCCCGACGTCTCCGTATGCGTGATGGTCGACGAATTCCTCGGGGAGTGGGTCCAGATCGAGGGGGTCGCCGAGGTGATCCCCATGCCCGAGGCCGAGGAAGGCCTGGTCGAGTACTTCCGGGCCGTCTCGGGCGAGCACCCCAACTGGGACGAGTACCGCGAGGCGATGCGGACGCAGCGCAACGTGCTGGTCCGCATCGACATCAAGCGGGCCGGCCCCGACTACATGGGCTGAGCCCGCCCACTCGCCGGTGGCTCAGCTCAGGCGCTCCAGCAGCATCGCCATGCCCTGGCCGCCGCCGACGCACATCGTCTCCAGGCCGATGGTCTTGTCGTGGAAACGCAGGCCGTTGAGCAGGGTGGAGGTGATCCGGGCGCCCGTCATGCCGAACGGGTGCCCGACGGCGATGGCGCCGCCGTTGACGTTGAGCCGGTCGAGGTCGATGCCGAGCTCCTGGTAGGACGGGATCACCTGCGCGGCGAACGCCTCGTTGATCTCGACCAGGTCGACGTCGCCGATGGCCATGCCGGCGCGGCTCAGCGCCTGGCGGGACGCCTCGACCGGGCCGAGTCCCATGATCTCCGGCGACAGGCCGGTGACGCCGGTGGAGATGATGCGGGCCAGGGGCGTGATGCCGAGCTCGGCGGCCTTGACGTCGCTCATCACGATGACCGCCGCGGCGCCGTCGTTGAGCGGGCAGCAGTTGCCCGCCGTGACCGTGCCGTCCGGGCGGAACACCGGCTTGAGCTGGGAGACGGCCTCGTAGGTGGTGCCCGCCCTCGGCCCGTCGTCCTTGCTCACCACGGTGCCGTCCGGCAGCGTGACCGGGGTGATGTCCTGCTCCCAGAAGCCGTTGGCGAGGGCCTTCTCCGCGAGGTTCTGCGAGCGCACGCCGAACTCGTCCTGCTCCTGGCGGCTGACGCCCCTGATCTGGGCGACGTTCTCGGCGGTCTGGCCCATGGCGACGTAGACGTCGGGCAGCTGCCCGTCCTGGCGCGGGTCGTGCCACTCGGGCGCGCCGGCCGCGGCCCGGGCGTCGGTGCGCTCCTTGCCCTCCAGGAAGAGGGGGTTCATGGTGTCCGGCAGCGAGTCGCTGCTGCCCTTGACGAACCGGGAGACGGCCTCGACGCCGGCCGAGATGAACACGTCGCCCTCGCCCGCCCTGATGGCGTGGAAGGCCATGCGGGTCGTCTGCAGCGAGGAGGAGCAGTAGCGGGTGACGGTGGTGCCGGGGACGTCGTCCAGCCCGAGCAGCACCGACACCACCCTCGCCATGTTGAAGCCCTGCTCCCCGCCGGGCAGGCCGCAGCCGAGCATGAGGTCGTTCACCTCGTGCGGGTCGAGCTGCGGCACCTTGTCCAGCGCGGCCTTGATCATCTGTGCGGTCAGGTCGTCGGGACGGATGTCCTTCAGCGACCCCTTGAAGGCTCGGCCGATCGGCGACCGCGCGGTCGCGACGATTACTGCCTCGGGCATCTGGCTCTCCTGGGTTCGTGGGCACGGCTCCCTGTGCGGAGATTACCGCGCCAAAGTCCGGATACCACGGGTGGGGGCGCCAGAAACAGAACTTTGTACTACAGCACAGAGGCGTCAGCCGTACATGCCCGGGGCGGTTCCGGCGGCGTCCTTGACGGCGTGCAGGCCGCCCTTCTCGTCGCGCCACAGGCGCCAGCCGTCCTGGCTGCCGGTGAACCACTCCGGCGGGGCGTCGCCGGAGGAGGCGCGGGCGCCGGTGGCGAGGTCGAACTCGCACAGCGACGCCACCGGGTAGAAGCCCTGGAGCGACCGGGTGAGCGCCAGCGGCTTGGGGTCGGTGACGCAGAACGACCACCCGCGCTGCCCGGCGACCGGTATCGGCCGCCCGGAGGCCAGCTCGAAGGACGCGCCTGGGTGGCTCGGCTTGAGGAAGCCGAGCCGTGCCATGTCGCGGGGGAAGGCCAGCCACCAGCCGGTGCCCGGCACCTGGTCCGCGGTGATCTGCCCGAGCACCCGGCCGGTGCCGGGGTCGAGGCGGGCGAAGCCGCCGAACCGCCCCTGCTCGTCGACCGGGCGCACCACGGGGGCGAAGCCGGGGCTGCCGCTCGGGTACACGCGCACCACCGAGGGCCGGAGCCAGTTGACCGTGCCGTCGGCGATCTTGACGGAGAAGACGCCGAACGTGGAGGGCCGCCCGGTGCGCGGGCTGGTGTACGGGGCGACGTAGCCGATCAGGTCGCCGCCGGCGGCGCCGAAGGACCAGCCGCCGGAGACGTCCACCCCGGGTGCCAGGGCCTGCTCCACGGGCAGCTCCCAGACCGCCTTGCCGGTCCTGAGGTCGTGCGCGGACAGCACGGGGTGCTTGGCCAGGCGCAGCACGACGACCCGGGCGGCGTCGGACCACTCGACCTCGGCGATGCCGGGCAGCCGCCACAGCACGGCACCGGTCAGGGGGTCGAGCACGACCATGCGGGCCGACGACAGCGCGGTGTGCTCGGGCACGCAGAGGTAGGCCCCGCAGCGCTGCGGGCCGAACGTGGAGCGCACCGCGCGGGTCCACAGCCGGCGCCCGTCACGGGCGTCCCTGGCCACCAGCAGGGCCGCGCGGCCGTCCGGCCCGGTGGGGTCCACCGCCGCGACGACGCCCCTGCCGCCGGGGGCCTGGACGGCCGCGGGCGGCGGCACGCCCATGCCGGGGAGCCGCCCGGCGAGCGTCGCCGGCCGCTGCCACAACCTGCGGCCCCCGGTCAGGTCGAGGGCGACGGTCTCCAGGGTGCCGTCCGGCTTCACGGAGGTCACCGCGGCGACCCCCGCGGCCACGGCGGCGCGGCTGACGGCGTTCACCTCGGCGTTGTGCCAGGCCGGGCTGGGCTCCTCGGCCGCCGCCCTGCCGCCTGAGCAGCCGGCGAGGGCGAGGGTGGCCGCGAGCGCGACGGCCGGTGTCGCGAGAGGCCGGATCACGGGCATTCCACTCCAATGGGGGGAGAGTGACGGCCCCGTCGCGGAGTGTGACCGGATCTAGGCGCTGTGCGGCATCGCCCCCGGACGCCGGCGAAGGAGATTGGCCCATCTTCCGTAGGGGCCGGTCGCCCGGCCGGCGACGCGGGCCGCGGTGACCTCGGTCCCGGGCTCCTCCGCGGCGATGGCCGCCGCGAGGTAAATCGGTTGCGAACCCTCGCCGGGCTCCGGCCGGGGTTCCGGCCGCAGCGCCAGCGCGGCGCATACAGACGGTAGCACCGCGTGCGCGGCGCGTTCATAACCTCTGGCAGATGGGTGGAAACGATCGGGTCCGAACATTTCGCCGGGATATGTCGCGAACTCCCGGCCGAGCATGTCCGCGAACGCCACCGTCCGGCCGCCCTCCTCGATCACACCCACCGTCTGCGCCGCCGCGAGCTGGCGGCTCCACACCCGGGTCATCCACCGCAGCGGCTGGCCGATCGGCCGGACCGTGCCGAGGTCCGGGCAGGTGCCCACCACGACCTCGGCGCCCGCCTCCCGCAGCCTGCGCACGGCTTTCTGCAGATGCCGGACGGCGTGCGCCGGCTTGGTCTTGGTGGTCACGTCGTTGGCACCCACGAAGATCACCGCGATCTCGGGCTCGGCCTTCAGCGCACGGTCCACCTGCCAGGCCAGGTCGGCGGAGACCGAGCCCGACCGGCCGAACACGCCGAGCCGCACCGGCCGCCCCGCCACCTCGGCCAGGCCACGGGCGATGACGACGGCGGGCGTGGTCTCCGGGCCGGACATGCCGAGCCCGACGGCCGTGGAGTCGCCCAGCATGACGAGGCTGATCGGGCTGCTCGCCTCGGCGCCCGGATCGGCCGGGTCGCGCGGGTCGCGCCACTCGCCGTACAGACCGTCCGACGGCGGCCCGGCCATGCCGTAAGGGTTGCCGATGGTCTTGCGCGCGATCAACGCCTCGAAATGGAGCAGACCGTAGACGGCCACGCCGAGCGCGGTGACCCCGCCGCCGCCCACGGCGGCCGCGGTCGCGATACGGCGGGCCGCTCTCGCGGTACCCGGCGTCCACATCTCCTTCGTCAGTCCTTCCACGGTGACTAGTACAACTTTCGCCCGGCCCGGTCCCGGCGGTTTCCGGGGTCGGAACCGCCGCCCACAGGGGGTCCCCGGCGGCTCGTCGTCCATGGTCACCGCCACCTCCGGCCGGACGAGAGGGCGACTCGCGGGACATGTCCGCTGCTGTCGTAGTCGTGAAGGTACGGTGAGGAGTTGAACGGCCGGGGAACAGCTACCAAGCGTCTGAGTCCGGCCGGGAAGCCGACCAAGCTCTGCAAATCATGCAATTCATGTGAACGAGGAGTCATTCCCGGTGCGCGTACACAACTCGCTCATCGAGCTCATGGGCAACACCCCGCTCGTCAGGCTGCACAAGGTGACGGCGGGCCTACAGGCCCAGGTTCTTGCGAAGGTGGAGTACTTCAATCCCGGCGGTTCGGTGAAAGACCGGATCGCGTTGCGCATGGTGGAGGCCGCCGAGCGGTCCGGGCGGTTGCGCCCCGGTGGCACCATCGTCGAGCCCACGTCCGGCAACACGGGCGTCGGGCTGGCCATCGTGGCGCAGCACAAGGGCTACCGCTGCCTGTTCGTGGTGCCGGACAAGGTGGCGTCCGACAAGATCGCGGTGCTGCGGGCGTACGGCGCCGAGGTGGTGGTGTGCCCGACGGCCGTGTCCCCCGACCATCCTGATTCCTACTACTCGGTCTCCGACCGGCTGGCCCGCGAGGTGCCGAACGCCTGGAAGCCCGACCAGTACTCCAACGAGGAGAACCCCGCCAGCCACTACCACTCGACCGGCCCGGAGATCTGGGAGCAGACCGAGGGCCGCATCACCCACTTCGTGACGGGCATCGGCACCGGCGGCACCATCAGCGGCACCGGCCGCTACCTCAAGGAGGTGTCCGGCGGCCGCGTGCAGATCATCGGCGCCGACCCCGAGGGATCGGTGTACTCCGGCGGCACCGGCCGTCCGTACCTGGTCGAAGGCGTCGGCGAGGACATCTGGCCCGCGACCTACGACACGACGGTGGCCGACCGGGTCATCGCCGTGTCCGACAAGGACTCCTTCGGCATGACCCGCCGCCTCGCCCGCGAGGAGGCCCTGCTGGTCGGCGGCTCCTGCGGCATGGCGGTGGTCGCGGCCCTCAGGGTGGCGGCCGAGGCGACACCCGACGACGTGATCGTCGTACTGCTCCCCGACGGCGGCCGTGGCTACCTGTCCAAGATCTTCAACGACGACTGGATGGCGGACTACGGCTTCCTCACCTCCAGCAGCGACGAGGGCCTGGTAGGCGACGTCCTGCGCCGCAAAGGCCCCGGCCTCCCTGAGTTCGTGCACACCCACCCGCACGAGCTGGTCAACACCGCGATCGCCATCATGCGCGAGTACGGCGTCTCGCAGCTCCCCGTCATGAAGGAGGAGCCCCCCGTCATGGCCGCCGAGGTCGTCGGCTCCATAGTGGAACGCGACCTCCTGGAGGCCCTCTACCACGGCCGAGTCCGCGGCGAGGACCCCATCGCCGACCACATGTCCGCCCCCCTGCCCACCATCGGCTCCGGCGAGCCCGTCTCGGTGGCCATCGAGGCCCTGGAGAAGGCCGACGCCACCGTAGTCCTCGACGACGGCAAACCCGTAGGCCTGATCACCCGCCAGGACCTCCTGGCCTTCCTGGCCAGCACCAACACCTGACCCCTAGTCCCGGCCGGCTCTCTTCACTGCGCCCCGCCTGGACGGACATCGCGTCCGTCCAGGCGATTCCTTTCTTCTGGCTCCGCCGTTACAGCGGGCAACCCGACGTGCGCGGGCGCCCCCGGAAACGGTCCTTGCGGAGGCGCGCTCCGCGCGAAAGCCGCAAGGGCTGTGTTCAGCGGGGGACACCCCCGCACCCCCGAGCCTGCCGGGCTCCTCGCGGCCTTGGAACTCCTCCGAGAGGTCCCACCCACACCCACGCGCTCACCTCCCCACGCGCGCACGCATACCCCACGCGCTCACCCCCACCCCACGGCACACATCTACTCCACGCGCCCACCCCGGCGGCGGACGCCCCCCTCGTCACCGCACGGTCTCTCTCCGGCGCAGCGATGGCGAGACGTGGTACGGCGAACACGGCGCCGCCGTACGGTGATCAAGGTGGCAACGGGGTCGCGGCCGGGACGGTCGTGTGTGCGCCGCCCGGGAATGGTCCTTGCCGGTGGCGCGCTTCGCGCGGAAGCCGCAAGTGCTGTGTTCAGCGGGGGACACCCCCGCACCTCCGAGCCTGCCGGGCTCCTCGCGGCCTTGGGACTCAACTTGAACGAAAGTCTCCTCCAACCCCATCGGAGGGATGGTGGTGATCGAGGATGGCCGGTTGCCGACCGTACGACGGCGCCGTTTTCGCCGTACTGCGTCTCGCCGTCGCGGCGCCGGAAGAGGATGCTCTGAGCAGGCCGGAAGAGAATGTCCTGGACGGACGGGTCCGCCCGGGCTGGCCGGTTGCTGACCGTACGACGGCGCCGTTTTCGCCGTACTGCGTCTCGCCGTCGCGGCGCCGGAAGAGGATGCTCTGAGCAGGCCGGAAGGGAATGTCCTGGACGGACGGGACGTCCGCCCGGGTCGTGCAGGGTCGTGGCGCGCCCGCCCTCGCGGGGTGACGTGCAGGTGCGTTGAGGGACCGCGTGCACGTGGTCCCCGGGGCGTTCACCTTCGTGGGGTGATGTCTACGTGTGTTGATGGAGACCGCGTGTACGTGGCCCCCAGGGCGTTGACGTTCGCGGGGGGACGTTCACGCGGGTTGATGGGGATGGTGTGAACGTGGCTCCCCGGGGGGGACGTCCCGGGAGTGGTGTGACTCCTGGGGAGCTTCGTGAAGGGTGTCGATGGTCGGCCGCCTGGCACTGAGGGCAGCGCATTCATGACTGCCGCAGCGGAAATCACACACCTGGCGAGATGTCACCCCCCCGGGGCGCTCGCCTTCGCGGGGTGATGTCTACGTGCGTTGATGGAGACCGCGTGTACGTGGTCTCCGGGGCGGTCGCCTTCGCGGGGTGATGTCTACGTGCGTTGATGGAGACCGCGTGTACGTGGTCTCCGGGGCGGTCGCCTTCGCGGGGTGACGTCTGCGTGCGGTGCTGGATATTCGGGGAATCGGGTGGGCTGTGGTCGACATGGTGGGAATCGACAACGGGTGGGCCCATCCACCCTGGCCGGAGAAGGGTTTGACGTTGTTGATCCCTAACGTCTGCTACCCCTGGTGACCCATGGCGGGTTTCTCGCCGTACGACGGCGCCGTTTTCGCCGTGCTGCGTCTCGCCGTCGCGGCGCCGGTAGAGGACGTCTTGAGCAGGTCGGGAGAGGACGTCCTGGACGGTTGGGACGCCCGCCCGGGTCGTGCGGTTTGTGGAGGGTGCCCGCGCCCCTGGGGTGATGTCCACGTGCGTTGATGGGGACCGTGTGAACGTGGCCCTCGGGGTGCTCACTCTCGTGAGGTGACGTCTATGTGCATGATGGGGACCGTGTGTAGGTGGCCCCGGGGTGCTCACTCTCGCGGGGTGACGTCTGCGTGCGGTGCTGGATATCCCCGGAATCGGGTGGGCTGTGCTCGACATGGTGGGAGTCGACAACGGGTGGGCCCATCCACCCCGGCCGGAGAAGGGTTTGAGGTCGTTGATCCCTTAACGTCTGCTACCTCTCGTGACCCATGGCAGGTTTTCCGCCGTACGACGGCGCCGTTTTCGTTGTGCTGCGTCTCGACGTCGCGGCGCCGGAAGAGGACGTCTTGAGCAGGCCGGGAGAGGACGTCCTGGACGGTTGGGACGCCCGCCCGGGTCGTGCGGGTTGTGGCGGGTGCCCGCGCCCCTGGGGGATGTCCACGTGCGTTGATGGGGACCGTGCGAACGTGCCCCCCGGGGCCGCTCACTCTCGCGGGGTGATGTCTACGTGCGGTGCTGGATATCCCGGGAATCGGGTGGGCTGTGATCGACATGGTGGGAGTCGACAACGGGTGGGTCCATCCACCCCGGCCGGAGAAGGGTTTGACGTTGTTGATCCCTTAACGTCTGTTATCCCTGGTGACCCGTGGCGGGCTTCTCGCCGTACGACGGCGCCGATTTCGCCGTACCGCGTCTCGCCGTCGCGGCGCCGGGAAGACGCATGGCGAGAGCCGGGGCGGTCGGGGAGCCGGGGTGGACCGGGGTGAACGGGGCGATTCGGACCTGGGCCGGGGCGGGGCGGGGCGGACCTGGTCGGAGTGGGGAGGACCGGGTCGGGTCGGACTGGGTTGAGGCGGACCGGGTTGAGGCGGAGCGGACTGGGTTGAGGCGGAGCGGACTGGGGTGGAGCGGGGGTGCTTGGGTGGGTTAGTGGGGGGTTGGGATTTTGACGGGGGTGGGGGGTGGGGAGGGGGCGGTGTCGGGCCACCAGGCGCGGCTGCCTAGGAGGGCGGCTAGGCCGGGGACTATCACGAGGGAGAGGGCGGTGCCGCCTACGGCCAGGATTACGCCGGATAGCAGGTCGTAGGCGCCGGCGGTTAGGGCTCCGGTGAGGAGGAGGACTGCCAGGGCGGGGGGGCCGGCGTATTTGACCGCGAGGGCCGCGCAGGCGTGGGGGCCTCGGCCGCTGCGGGCGGTTTCCTGTACTCGGGACAGCACCAGCAGGGCGGCGCAGACGTTCGTGACCAGGGTGAGGAAGAACACCGAGAGTTGCCATCCCGGGGCCACGGCCACCGTGCCCGCGCCCCACGCGACCAGCAGGGCGCCTGCTGTGACGTACACCGGCGAGATCAGGCTGCGCAGCACCAGCGCCAGCACCAGCGCGGTCAGCACGCCGGCCACGGCGACGACCACCGAGGGCGGCGGGTCCGGCACCAGCAGGGCCCCGATGGCGCTCAGCGCGGCTACGAGGGCAGCCGCGAGCAACGTCCAGCGGCGGGGGCGGGCGGCCACGGCCCGGCCGAGGCGGGCGGTGGCCGGTGGGGGGTCGCCGACGCGCCGCCGCCGGGACGGCCACGCGGGTCCGTGGCCGAGCACCGAGAGCAGGGCGGGCAGCAGCGTGAGCGGTACCAGCGCGGCGGCCGCGGCCGTCACCGCGAGCGCCGGGCCGAGCCCGCGGGTGCCCCCGTCGGCCAGCGGCAGCGCGGCGCAGGAGACGGCCCAGGCCGCGCAGGTCGTCGCGATCACCCAGCCTGTCCGTTCCAGCGCGGTGCGCACTGCGTCGTCCGGCTGGTCCCCCGAGACGAGCCGCTCCCGGAACCGGTGGACCAGCACGGTGGCGCCCATGGCGGCCGTCCCGTACGCGAACAGGGCGGGCGGCGAGGCCAGCCCCAGCGCCCCCAGCCCGGTCGCGGCGACCGCCCTCGCGACCAGCGATGTGACCACCACGGCCGCCACCGCCAGCGGCGACCGCAGGAACCCGGCCAGCGCCAGCAGCGCGACCCCGGCCCCCGCCATCCCGGACGCACCCCCGAACAGCGCCTGCCCGGCCTCCGGCGACCCTCCGTCCGCCCCCCGCGCCACGCCCGCCCCGGGCTCCCCACTGGCCCCGAGCGTCCCCCCGCCTGCTCCAGACGGCCCTTCCCCTCCGAGCAGCCCTCCGCCTGCCCCGAGCGTCCCCCTATCGACCCCGAGCGTCCCCCCGCCTGCTCCGAGCGCCCCATCCCCTCCGGACGCCCCCCCGCTTGCTCCGAGCAGACCCCCGTCCGCTCCGGGCACCCCCGCGTCCGTCCCGAGGAAGGGTCCTCCGCCTGATCCGAGTAGGCTCCCGTCGGGGCCGAGGGGGACGAGGAGGGCGTCTCGCCAGGCTGGGAATGTGGCGGCTAGGACGGCCGTCCAGGCGGCTAGGACCCACCACGCGTGGCGTGTGGTGAGTCTTGCTAAGACGTCCAGCATGCTTGGTCACTCCGTTGTGAGACCGTCGCGGGTGGGCCCCGCCGACGGACGGCTCGGCGGCGCGATCACCTCCCGTGACGCCGACCCTAGGGGGAGCGGGGGGTGTTGCCATCGGACCGGGGGCGGATCCTGGTCTCGTCCTTTCGCCGTAGCCGGGTGACACGGGCACGGCCTCAGGGGGATGGCGATAGCGTTGAGTCATGATTGAAGGTTTCGAGACTCTGGCCATCCATGCAGGCCAGGACCCCGACCCGCGGACCGGCGCGGTGGTGCCGCCCATCTACGCGGTCTCCACCTACAAGCAGGACGGCGTCGGCGGGCTGCGTGAGGGCTACGAATACAGCCGCTCGGCCAACCCCACCAGGACCGCCCTGGAGGAGTGCGTGGCCGCCCTGGAGGGTGGCACCCGGGGGATGGCGTTCGCGTCCGGCCTGGCCGCCGAGGACGCCGTGCTGCGCGCGTTGTGCCGTCCCGGCGACCACGTGATCATCCCCGGTGACGCCTACGGCGGCACGTTCCGCCTGTTCGACAAGGTCTACGAGCCTTGGGGGCTGCACCACGACCCGGTGCCGCTCGGCGATCTGGACGCGGTGCGGGCGGCCGTGCGCCCGGACACCAAGCTCATCTGGGTGGAGACCCCGACCAACCCCCTGCTCGGCATCGCCGACATCGAGGCCCTCGCCGGCATCGCGCACGCCGCGGGGGCGCTGCTCGTGGTGGACAACACCTTCGCCACGCCGTACCTCCAGCAGCCGCTGGCCCTCGGCGCCGACGTGATCGTGCACAGCACCACCAAATACATGGGCGGCCACTCCGACGTGATCGGCGGCGCGCTGGTGGCCCGCGACCAGGAGGTCGGCGAGCGGCTGGCGTACCACCAGAACGCGATGGGCGCGGTCGCGGGGCCGTTCGACGCGTGGCTGACCCTGCGCGGCGTGCGCACGCTCGCGGTGCGCATGGACCGCCACTGCGACAACGCCGAGCGGGTCGTCGACCTGCTGCTGTCGCATCCCCGGGTCACCGAGGTGTTCTACCCGGGTCTCGCCTCGCACCCGGGGCACGAGGTGGCCGCCAAGCAGATGCGCAGGTTCGGCGGCATGGTGTCGTTCCGTGTCGCGGGAGGGGAACAGGAGGCGGTGGACGTCTGTGACCGGGCGCGGGTGTTCACGCTCGCCGAGTCCCTCGGCGGGGTGGAGTCGCTGATCGAGCACCCCGGGCGCATGACGCATGCCTCGGTCGCCGGGTCGGCCCTGGAGGTGCCCGGCGATCTGGTGCGCCTGTCGGTGGGCATCGAGTCGATCAGCGACCTGCTCACCGACCTCAGCCAGGCGCTCGGCTGACCTCGTTCCTCATCGCGGGTTGAACCACACCATCAGCACGAGGATCACCAGCCAGATCAGCGCCATGATCGAGCCGAGCATGGCGATGCGGCCGGTCTGCACCTTGGCGTCGTCCTCGGGCGTCTCGGTGGACAACACGCGGATGGCGGTGCGCTGGTCACGGTCGATCATGACCAGCAGCACCGCCCCCACGATGAACAGCGTCATCGACACCGAGAGGTACGGCTTGGCCAGGGCCTGGCGGCCGAGCGCCAGGCCGAACAGGAACACGCCGATGGTGAGAAGGCCGAAGACGCGCGTGTTGCGGTGCAGGAACCGCAACACGGCGACGTCCTTGGCGCGGATGTACCTCGGGGTGAACATGGCGGCCGCGGTCGCCGGCCCGAGGGCGAAGATCGCGAAGGCGATGTGCAGCCAGAGCAGAAGGTAGTCGAAGAACGACATGCCGCCGAGGCTATCGCTTCAGTGATCAGCAGGGGAACGCCCCGGGCCGGGGAGCCTTGAACGGAATCAGCGGGCCTCGGCCGGTTCGGGCAGGACGGCCTCCGGGCGGACGCCCGTGCCGGACGGCGGGCGGCGGCGCCGCGGGCGGTTGTTCACGGTGATCTCGAACAGCACGACCGTGACGACCATGGCCAGCAGGATGAAAACTGCCGCGAACATGGTTTTCTCCCTTCACGGCAGGAAAAGGATGGGGCGGCTTTCTGGAGCGGGTGGTGAATTCCTTTAATTAGCATCGTGTGGCATTGCAGATCGATCGGCAACGAATTAACGCCCCGCCGGATATCGTTCGGCCGCTGACATGGGCGAACGCGTTTCCTCCGTGTGCCGGGAGGAGCGCCTGGCCCGCAGCAGGCGGGCGAGCCGGTGCGCCTGACCCGCCGCGACCGGGCCGAGGACGGCCAGCACCAGCACGTAGCCCGCGATGAACGGGGCGAGCCGGCGGTCGAGTCCGGCGCCCGCGGCCATCGCGCCCAGGATGAGCGCGAACTCCCCCCTGGCCAGCAGGATGGTGGCGATGTCCGCGGCGGGACGCGCGCCGTAGCCGTGCAGCCGGGCCGCGATCAGCCCGGCGGCCACGTTCATCACGACGGTCAGCGCGGCGGCCGCCGCCACCAGGGCGGCCACCGAGGCGACGTCGCCGGGGTCGATGGACAGTCCGAAGGCGAAGAAGAAGATCGCGGCGAAGGCGTCCCGCAGCGGGTGGACCAGTTCACGGATCCGCGGCCCGGAGGAGGTGCCCGCGAGGATCAGGCCGACCATGAAGGCGCCGATGGCGTCGGCGACGCCCAGCCACTCGGAGATCCCCGCGATCAGGACGGCGGCGCCGAGGAAGCTGATGACCAGCAGCTCGTCGTCCCGCACCGCCATCAGGCGGCCGAACAGCCGGGTGCCGTACCTGGCGGCCACCGCGAGCACCATGAGGAAGCCGAAGGCCTTGCCGGCCTGCGTGGCCGTCTCCACGGCCCCCTGGGCGCCGCTGAGCACGGGCTGGAGGGCCGCGAGGTACAGGGCGAGGAAGATGTCCTCCACGACGATGACGCCGAGGATGAGGCGCGTCTCCGGCCTCCCGATGCGCCCCAGGTCGATGAGGATCTTGGTGACGATCGCCGACGACGAGATGCCGAGCACCCCGGCCAGCACCAGCGCCTCCCGCGCCCCCCACCCGAGCACGAACCCGAACCCGAGCCCCGCGCCGACGTTCAGCAGCAGGTAGACGCCCCCGGCGGCCAGCAGCCGTCGCCCGCCGCTCCTGAGGTCGTCCAGATGGAACTCCAGCCCCAGGTAGAACAGCAGGAGCACCAGCCCGAGCGCCGACAACATCTCGAACTCGTGCGCGTCCCGGACGAGCACCAGGCCCGGGGTGTGCGGCCCGAGCAGGATCCCCGCGAGCATGAACAGCGGGATGGTCGGCAGCCCGATCCGGCGACCGAGCCGGGCGAGCAGCGCGGCGGCCAGGAAGGCGCCGCCCATGGCGAGCAGAGTGTCAGCATGTCCCACGGGTCACCACCTTCCAGGTGCGGCGGGTCGGCGTCGTGCTCGCTGCTCTCGGGTGGATGGGTTCTCCTCGTGGCGTGGGCGGGCGGTGGCGGGTCGCGTGCGTCAGAGCCGGTGGTGCCGCCCGGACCTCGTGGGGTGCCGGTGGCGGTTGAGCAGGCATTCGACGACGCCGGCCAGGATGAGGCCGGTCGCGATCAGCGGGCCGTGGCCGCGCAGCAGGCCCACGGTCAGCAGGGTCAGGCCGGCGGCGAGGACCAGCAGCAGCCAGGTGCGCTGGCGCCTCCCCGGCGGAACCTGGCCGGAGGGCGTGGCGCCGTGGTCCGGCCGCGCCGCGAGATCGGTACGGATGCGGTCGTCGGTGTGCGCCATTGGTTCCTCCCCCCGAAGGCTCCGCCGGTGAGGCACTTCCCACCCTCCCCCTGGCAGGGGGGCGGGCGCCATCCGTGACGACACCCATTCGCGCTGGTGGAGGACGTGCAGACGGCGGGTGGATATGGGTGCCGCCACGGATGGTGTGGCGCGGCCGGGGACGGTCATAGTGGAGACGAGGGGGTGAGCGGTGTCGCTGTTCTGGCGGATCTTCCTGCTGAACGCCGTGGTGCTGGTTGCGGCCACCGGGCTGCTGCTCGGGCCGGTCACCGTGTCCACGCCCGTGCTGTTCACCGAGGCGGCGATCCTCGCGGTGGGGCTGGCCGCCATGCTGGTCGCCAACGCCGTGCTGCTGCGGATCGGGCTCGCCCCCCTGCAACGGCTCACCCGGGCCATGTCGACCACCGACCTGCTGCGCCCGGGGAAACGGCCCGCCGCGGACGGCCGCGGCGAGGTGGCCGAGCTGATCCGGACGTTCAACACCATGCTCGACCGGCTGGAGGCCGAACGCGCCGGCAGCAGCGCCCGCGCCCTGTCCGCGCAGGAGGGCGAACGCCACCGCGTCGCCCAGGAACTGCACGACGAGGTCGGCCAGACCCTCACCGCCGTGCTGCTGGAGCTCAAGCGCGTCGCCGACCACGCGCCCGAGCCGGTGCGCGAGGAGATCCACCAGGTGCAGGAGACCACGCGCACCGGCCTGGACGAGATCCGCCGCATCGCCCGGCGCCTGCGCCCCGGCGTCCTTGCGGAACTCGGCCTGTCCAGCGCGCTCAAGGCCCTCGCGGGCGAGTTCTCCACCCCCGGCCTCGCCGTGCACCACCACCTGGAACCCGGCCTGCCCCCACTGGACAAGGACACCGAGCTCGTGCTGTACCGCGTCGCCCAGGAGAGCCTCACCAACACCGCCCGCCACGCCGCCGCCCGCCATGTCGAGCTCACGCTGCGCCGCGTCGCCGGCGGTGTGGAACTGTGCGTCCGCGACGACGGCCGCGGCGTCGGCGGGGCCCAGGAGGGCTCCGGCATCCAGGGCATGCGCGAGCGCGCCCTCCTCATCGGCGCCACCCTCACCGTGGGCCCCGCCCCCATGGGCGGCACCGAGGTCCGCCTGGCCGCACCCACCCGGGGTGGGGCTGCGCGGGACACGCCCGGGGCAGCGCCAGGGAGCACGGCGCCAGGGAGCACGGCGCCAGGGGAGGGCGGCCGATGAGCACGCCGGAGCCGGCCGCCACGCGCATCCTGCTCGCCGACGACCACGCGCTGGTCCGCCGGGGCGTGCGGCTCATACTGGACGGCCAGCCCGGCCTGACCGTCGTCGCCGAGGCCGGGGACGGCGCCGAGGCCGTCGCGCTGGCCCGCGAGCATCGTCCGGACCTGGCCATCCTGGACATCGCGATGCCGCGCATGACCGGCCTGCAGGCGGCGCGCGAGCTGTCGCGGCAGTGGCCGGAGATGCGCATCCTCATCCTGACCATGTACGACAACGAGCAGTACTTCTTCGAGGCCCTCAAGGCGGGCGCGTCCGGCTTCGTGCTGAAGTCGGTGGCCGACCGGGACCTGGTGGA
Organism: Sphaerisporangium aureirubrum; assembly: GCF_042658925.1. Taxonomy (NCBI): domain Bacteria; kingdom Bacillati; phylum Actinomycetota; class Actinomycetes; order Streptosporangiales; family Streptosporangiaceae; genus Sphaerisporangium; species Sphaerisporangium aureirubrum. Next base: position 88,733 of record NZ_JBHSRF010000016.1, on the reverse strand, counting down.
GGCCTGCCACGCCGCCATGCGCGGCGAGCCCTTCCTGTACCCGGGCGCCGTCACCGCGCTGATCCGCGACTACCTCGACCGCGCCAGGGCGGGCGCCGCCCCGGCCAGGGCGATCACCGACCGGGAGGAGGAGATCCTCAAGCTCGTCGCCGAGGGCCACACCTCGCAGGAGATCGCCGCCATGCTGGTCATCAGCGCCAAGACCGTCGAGCGGCACCGGGCCAACCTGCTGCAGAAACTCGGCATGAAGGACCGGCTGGAGCTCACCCGCTACGCGATCCGCGTCGGGCTGATCGAGCCGTAGGCTCAGCGGCTGCGGCGCACCCGCAGGAAGTCGTTCACGACGTACTCCCCGAGCCGGTCGGCGCTCGGCGAGAAGACCCGGCCGCCGTTGCGCCGGGCGACCTCGTCCACGAACTCCTTGAGACGCTCGTCGGTGGCCAGCATGAACACGTTGATCGTGGCCCGGCGGCGGGTCATCTTGTCCACCTCGGACAGGGTGAGCTCCAGCGTCTCGCGGGACGGCGGCCACTCGAACCAGTAGCGGCCGTTGCGCATGAGGTGGGCCGTCGGCTCGCCGTCGGTCACCACCAGCACGACCGGCTCGAAGTCGGGGTGCCGGTCCAGGTGGCGCCCGGCGATCAGCAGCGCGTGGTGCAGGTTGGTGCCCTGCACCATGTCCCACTCCAGCCCGGCCAGCTCCTCGGGCTGGAGCACCCGGGCGTAGTTGGAGAACCCGATGATCTGCACCGCGTCGCCGGGGAACTTGGACGCCACCAGCGCCTGCAACGCGAGCGCGGTCTGCTTGGCGGGCGCCCAGGTGCCGCGCAGGGCCATCGAGTACGACAGGTCCACCAGCAGGCACACCGCCGCCGCGGTACGCCGCTCGGTCTCGGCCACCTCGAAGTCGTCCACCGACAGCGACACCCGCGTGCGGCCGTCGGCCGCCGTGCCGCGCCGGACGCCGTTCACCAGCGTGCGCACCACGTCGAGGGGCTGCTCGTCGCCGAACCGCCACGGGCGCGAGGTGCCGGTCAGCTCCCCGGCGGCCCCGGCGTCGCGCTGGTCGTGGTCGCCGCGCCGGCCGCCGTCCAGGGAGTCGAAGACGCGGCGCAGCGCGGTCTCGCCGAGTCGCCGCACGGCCTTCGGGGTGAGTTCGAGCTTGCCGCGCTGGCGCCGCAGGTAGCCCTGCTCCTCCAGCTCGCGCTCGATCTGCTTGAGGGCCTCAAGGTCGTCGACCGCGGAACGGCCGAGGGCGCGCCGGATCGCGGCCTCGTCCACGTCGTCCAGCCGGGCGCCGGGGTAGTCCTGCCGCAGCGCCTCCTCCAGCTGGCCGAGGTCGGCGAGCTCCTCCAGCGCCGTGACGGCGTCGCCCATGCCGAGAGGCTGCTCGCCCTCCATGCGCTCGGAGCCGTCCCAGTTCAGGTCGGGACGGCGGTTGTACAGGGCCTGGCCGAGGCGGGACATCTGGTCGCGCAGGCCGGCCTGTTCCAGGGTCTGGTCGATCAGGGCCTGGAGTTCCTCGCGCTGCTGCGGGGTCATCGAGGCGAGCATGCGCTGGGCGGCGGCGGCCCGGCGGGCCAGGATGTCGACGAGCTCGTTCAGGTTGCGGGGCTTCTCCGGGAAGAAGTCCCCGTACTTCTCCATGAACCGGTCAAAGTCCTGCTGGGTGTGCTCGCCCCGCGCGTCCTTGTCCAGCATGTCGTTCAGGTCGGCCATCATCTGGCGGACCCGCTCCATCGCCGCGGGGTCGGGGTTGGCCAGGGCGTCCCGCATGCCACGGAAACGGCTGTCCAGCACCTCCCTGCGCAGCAGGTCGCGCAGTTCCTCGAAGGTCTGGCGCGCGGCGGCCGACCGCCACTCGTACGAGCCGAGCTGGCGCACCGCGCTCGCGGTGTCGGACGGCACCGTGTCCAGCTCGGCCTCGCGCATGCGGGCCTCGTCGGACGGGTCGGGGAACAGCTCGGCGCGTTCCTGGCCGATCGCCTTGTCCAGCAGCGCCCGGGCCCGCTCCAGCGTGCCGGAGAGGTCGCCGCGCTCGCGCAGCTCGCGGCGGCGCTTGCGCACCTCGCGCAGCAGGTCGTCGAGCCCGCGCCGGTCCGGCGCCCCGGGCAGCCCGCGCCTGAGCAGGTCGCGCAGGGAGTCCTGGGGCGTGGAACCGGAGAGGATCGCGTCGCCCATCTCGTCGAGCGCCGCCCGCACATCGTAGGGCGGTGCCAGGGGATCGGGCCCGTCGTGATACTCGCCGTATCGGTAGCCGCTCATCTCTTCCGAGCCTAATCCTCGTCTGTCCGATATGCGTAGTGGCGCGTCAGGTGCGGTAGACGGCGCCTCCGTCGACCTCGTCCTTGGACAGGCGGCGCATGAGGTACAGGCCCTCCAGGGCGAACTCCAGCGCGGCGGCGGCGTGGCCGGGGGACTCGTCGCCCTCGCCCATGCCCACCTGGGACATGATCTTCGCCAGGCCGCTGACCGGGCCGATCTGCCGCAGCAGCTCGGTGGCCGTGGTCATCTCGCCGGTCTCGATCTGCGCGCCCTCGGTGAACTTGTCCAGCAGGGCCGAGAGGTCCATGCCGCCGAGCGTGCGGCGGAAGGTCTCGGCGATCGCGCGGCGCAGCAGGTGGGCCAGCACCTCGACCTCGCGGCCCTCCTCGCTCACCTCGAACTCGACCTTGCCGCGCAGCGTGGGCACCGAGCCCGGCAGGTCGGCCACGCGGGTCACCGGGCGCTCCTCGCCGGTGAGGGCGGCGCGCCGTACGGCCGAGGCGGCGGCGGTCTCCGCGGCGGCGATGGCGAAGCGGGCCGAGACGCCGGAGCGGGAGTCCACCGCGGTCGACTCGCGCACCAGGCGGGTGAACCTGGCGATGATCTCGACCAGGTGGTCGGGCAGCTCGGCGCCGCCGGGGGCGTCCGCGGTGCCGTCGCTCCACAGGAGCGTGGCCTCCTGGCGGATCAGCTCCAGCTCGTTGTCGAGCGTGAGGGGGTAGTGGGTGCGGATCTCGGCGCCGAAGCGGTCCTTCAGCGGGGTGATGATCCGGCCGCGGTTGGTGTAGTCCTCGGGGTTGGCGCTGGCGATCAGCAGGATGTCCAGCGGCAGGCGCAGGTTGTAGCCGCGGACCTGGATGTCGCGTTCCTCCAGGACGTTGAGCAGCGACACCTGGATGCGCTCGGCGAGGTCGGGCAGCTCGTTGACCGAGAACACGCCGCGGTTGGTGCGCGGGACGAGGCCGTAGTGGACGGTCTCGGGGTCGCCGAGGGTGCGGCCTTCGGCGATCTTGATCGGGTCGACGTCGCCGATCAGGTCGCCGACCGAGGTGTCGGGGGTGGCGAGCTTCTCGCCGTAGCGGTCGCCGCGGTGCCGCCAGGCGACGGGCAGGTCCTCGCCCTTCTCGGCGGCCAGCTTGACGCAGCGCACGCAGGTGGGGGCGTACGGGTGGTCGTTGATCTCGCAGCCGTCGACCACCGGGGTCCACTCGTCGAGCAGGCCGGTGACGGTGCGGATGAGCCGGGTCTTGCCCTGGCCGCGCTCGCCCAGCAGCACGAGGTCGTGGCCGGCCAGCAGCGCCCGCTCCAGATGCGGCAGCACCGTGTCGTCGAATCCGACGATGCCCGGGAATCTCGGCGCGCCTGAGCGTAGTCTGGCCAGCAGGTTCTCGCGGATCTCCGCCTTGACGGTGCGATAGGTGTGTCCGCTTTCGCGCAGCTCGTGGAGAGTGCGCGGGTGCGGGGTTTCACTTCGCGGTGTGGGCGATTCATGCACGAAGACGAGACTACGTCGCCCGGGAAGCTTGTGGCAGCTTATGCACATCTCGGAGCTTGACCATTGTGTGACGCTCCGGGGGCGTCGTTACTCCTGTAGTGGGGAGAATCCGGCCAAGAGGGGCAATGTATGACACACGATGACTCCCGTCATAAGAGGAGGCGAGGCGTGTGGCGGTCTTGACGAGCCGGTTCTCGGATGGTCTCGCCGTGGGGTCCGACCTGGTGGTGGCCGCCGAGACCGCGGTGCGCCAAGCGCTCGCCGGGTTGTCGGGGCCCCCCGACCTGCTGTGCTTCTTCATCTGCGGGGACGACCCCGAGGACGTCACCCGGGCCGGGCTGCGGGCGATGCGCATGGCCCCCGGCGCCCAGGTGATCGGGTGCAGCGCCACCGGGGTCATCGGGGACGGCCAGGGCGTCGAGCTGACCCCCGCGGTGAGCGCCTGGGCCGCCAGCCTCAACGGCGGGCGGGCCACCGCGTTCGTGCTGGAGACCCTGCGCATGGAGGACCGCTTCGTCATCATCGGCCTGCCCGACCGCGGCCCCGACGACCAGGTCGCCATCCTGTTCGCCGACCCCTACACCTTCCCCACCGACGCCTTCGTGGAGCACTCCGCCGACGTGCTCGGCGACCTCCCCCTGGTCGGCGGCCTGGCCAACGGCCTCGGCGGCCACGGCTCGGTGCGGCTCTTCGCCGACGGCGAGATGTACAGCGAGGGCGCCATCGGCGTCATGCTGAGCGGCCCCGTCAACGTCGGCACCGTCGTCTCCCAGGGCTGCCGCCCCATCGGCCCCACCATGGTCGTCACCCGCTCCGAGGACAACCTGCTGCTCGAACTCGCCGGCCAGCCCGCCCTGGCCCGGCTCGAGGACATCGTCAGCGACCTCGACGAGGAGGACCGGGAGCTGGTCGCCTCCGGCCTCCAGATCGGCGTCGCCATGGACGAGTACGCCGAGAGCCACGAGCGCGGAGACTTCCTGATCCGCGGCATCCTCGGCATCGACCCCGAGCGCGAGGCCGTGGCCGTGGGAGACGTCCTGGACGTGGGCCAGAGCGTCCGCTTCCAGGTCCGCGACGCCGCCACCGCCGACGAGGACCTCTACTCCCTGCTCGACGCGCACGTGGAGTCGCGGGGCCGCATCGACGGCGCCCTGCTCTTCTCCTGCAACGGCCGGGGCTCGGCGATGTTCGGCAGCTCCGACCACGACGCCCTCGCCGTCCAGGACACCCTCGGTCCCATCGGCATGGCCGGGTTCTTCGCCGCCGGCGAGGTGGGTCCCGTGGCCGGTCACAACCACGTCCACGGCTTCTCGGCCGCCCTGCTGGTCTTCAGCACGGCCCCGCCCACCCAGGCCGCCGCCAAGACGCACAAGACCACGCGCAGCACATGACCCAGGCCGTCCCCTCCTCCTCCGTGGCGCGGGGCACCCGGACGGAGATCGATTCTGAGTTCGTGCTGGCCGTCGACATCGGGGGCACCAAGTTCGCCGCCGGGCTGGTCGGCGCGTCGGGCCGGGTCCTCGCCGAGGAGCGGGTCGCCACGCCGCCCGGCGCGAACGTCCACACCCTGTGGAAAACCCTCACCACCCTGATCGAGCCTCTCGTGGCGAACGGCCCCGGCGCCGGGGTCGGGGTGGGCTGCGGCGGCCCCATGCGCTGGCCCGAGGGCGTGGTGTCCCCGCTCAACATGCCAGGCTGGCGGGATTTCCCGCTGCGCCAGGCCCTGGCCGAGCGCTTCCCCGGCGTCCCGGTGCGCGTCCACAACGACGCGATCTGCCTGGCGGCGGCCGAGCACTGGCGCGGCGCCGGACAGGGCGTCGCCGACATGCTCGGCATGGTGGTCTCCACCGGCGTGGGCGGCGGCCTGATCCTCGGCGACCGCCTGATCGACGGCGCCACAGGGAACGCCGGCCACATCGGCCACATCGTCGTGGAGCCCGGCGGCCCCGAATGCGGCTGCGGCGGCCGCGGCTGCCTGGAGGCCGTCAGCCGAGGCCCCGCCCTGGCCGCCTGGGCCGTGGACCAGGGCTGGATCCCCGGCCGCGCCACGGACACCGCCCCGGCGGGCCTCACGCCGGCGGAACCGGGGTACACCGCGACCGGCCACCCCGCGGCGGAGCCGGACTACGCCGAGACCGAGAAGGCGACCGGCCGTCAGCTCGCCGCCGACGCCGCCGCCGGGGACGAGATCGCGCGGCGGGCGCTCACGCGAGCGGGACGCGCCCTCGGGGTCGCGATCGCGTCCGCCACCCACCTGTGCGACCTGGACCTGGTCACCGTCGGCGGCGGCCTCTCCCAGGCCGGCCCCCTGCTGTTCGACCCCCTGGAGGACGCCCTGCGCGCCCACGCCCGCATGGCCTTCGCCCGCCGCCTCCGCGTGGTCCCCGCGGCCCTCGGCCGTCACGCCGGTCTCATCGGCGCCGCCGCCCTGATCCTCGCCCCCGAGCACTACTGGACAGCCCCTGCCTGACGGGAGGGCGGGGGGTGGCGGGACGAGTGATGCGGGGGTGGGAGACTTCGGGCATGGGGCTTGCTCAGCTGACGTATGACGATGTCGTGGCGGCTCGCGAGTTGCTCGGCGATTTCGTCGTGCGGACGCCGACCCTGTACTCCCGCGTGTTGTCGGAGGCCGTCGGCGGGCCGGTCCACCTCAAGTGCGAGAACCTCCAGCGGGCGGGGTCCTTCAAGGTCCGTGGGGCCTACGTCAGGATCTCCCGGCTCTCGGACGAGGAGCGGGCGCGCGGCGTGATCGCGGCCAGCGCGGGGAACCACGCGCAGGGAGTGGCCCTGGCCTCGGGAACGCTGGGCTGCAAGGCGACGGTGTTCGTGCCGCAGGGGGCCCCGCTGCCGAAGGTCGAGGCGACCCGTGCGTACGGAGCCGAGGTGATCTTCGCGGGGACGACCGTGGACGACGCCCTGGCGGCGGCGCGGGAGCACACCGAGGCGACGGGCGGCGTCTTCATCCACCCGTTCGACCACCGGGACATCGTGGCCGGTCAGGGCACGGTGGGGCTGGAGATCCTGGAGCAGCTCCCCGACGTGGGCACGATCGTGCTGCCCGTCGGCGGCGGCGGGCTGGCGGCCGGGGTGGCGCTGGCCGTCAAGTCCATGCGGCCCGGGGTGCGGATCGTCGGGGTGCAGGCCGAGCGCGCCTCCGCCTACCCGGCGTCGCTGGCGGCCGGGCACCCGGTCATGGTGGAGCCCCAGTCCACGATCGCGGACGGCATCGCGGTGGGACGGCCGGGCGACATCACGTTCGAGATGATCCACTACCTGGTGGACAGCGTGGTGACGGTCTCGGAGGAGTCGCTGTCCCGTGCCCTGCTCCTCTGCCTGGAGCGCGGCAAGCAGGTCGTCGAGCCCGCCGGGGTGGCCGGCGTCGCGGGCCTGCTGGACCAGCCGCACGCGTTCGAGCCCCCCGTGGTCGCCGTCCTGTCCGGCGGCAACATCGACCCCCTGCTGCTGTCCAAAGTCCTGCGGCACGGCCTGTCGGCCGCCGGTCGCTACCTGGCCTTCCGCATCCGCCTGCCCGACCGCCCCGGCGCACTGGCCGTGCTCCTCAGCCGCGTGGCCGACCTCGGCGCCAACGTCATCGACGTCGTCCACGAACGCATGGCGCCCCGCCTGCAGATCGACGAGGCCGAGGTGCTCATGCACCTGGAGACCCGCGGCCCGCTCCACTGCGACGAGGTGCTCGCCGGCCTGCGCCGGTACGGCTACAAGCTGTCCTTCGGCTGAGCCCGGAGGCTCAGCGGGTGATGGTGGGATGGGTGGGGCTGAAGAGCCACGCGTCGAACAGATCCTTCACGGGCTTGCCGCCGATCGACTGGGCCAGCGTCATGAACTGCGCGGTCGTCGCGTTGGCGTGGCGGTGGTCCTTGGTCCAGGTGCGCAGGAGCTCGAAGAACTTGTCGTCGCCGATGCGCCGGCGCAGGACGTGCAGGGTCATGGCGCCGCGGGTGTAGACGGAGTCGTGGAACAGGTCGTCGCGGCGGGCCACGCCGGGGGGGTACTCCCACATCTCCGAACGGTCGGCGGCGTTGTGGCCCTCGAAGGTCTGGTCGGCCGTGGAGCCCCCGGTGTGCTCGCTCCAGAGCCATTCGGCGTAGGTGGCGAAGCCCTCGTTGAGCCAGAGGTCCTTCCAGCGGGTGATGCTGACGCTGTCGCCGAACCACTGGTGGGCCAGCTCGTGGGCGATGATGCTCTGGTCGGGGGCGAAACCGCCGTACATCGGCTTGGTCTGGTTCTCCAGGGCGTACCCGGCGGAGAAGTCGTCGATCACGCCGCCGGTGGACGTGAAGGGATACGGGCCGAAGACCGTGGACCAGTAGTCGGTGACCTTGGCCGACGTGGTGTACAGCGAGGCGAGCTGGTGGGAGTACGCGGGGTCGGTCGCGGCGTACACGGGGATGCCGCTCGCCGTCTTGCCGGTGCGCACCTCGAACTTCCCGAGGGTGATCGTGGCGAGGTAGGTGACCATCGGGTCGCGCTCGCGCCAGGTGAAGGTGGAGGTGCCGCCCGAGGTGGCCGGGGGTTTGGTCATCTCGCCGTTGGCGATGACGGTGGTCCCGGCGGGGACGCTGACGTCGAAGTCGAAGGTGGCCTTGTCCGCCGGGTGGTCGTTGCAGGGGAACCAGGTCTTGGCGCCGTTGGGCTCGCTGGTGACGAACGCGCCGTCCTTGGTGGGGATGAAGCCGTAGGTGCCGAGGTTGGAGGAGTTGCGCACCGGGTCGGGCTTGCCGGCGTAGTCGACCGCGACGGTGAACCGGGCGTCCTTGCCGATCACCGTGGCGGGCGTCACGACCAGCTCGTCGCCTTCCCTGGCGAAGGTCGCGGCGGCGCCGTCCACGGTGACCTTCTTGACGGTGAAGCCGTGCAGGTCGAGGTCGAACCGCGACAGGGCCTGCGAGGCGGTGGCCTGGACGCTGGTGGTGCCGGAGAGGTTCTTGGTCGGGGGGTCGTAGCTGAGCTTCAGGGAGTAGTGCCCGACGTCGTACCCGCCGTTGCCGTCCGCGGGGAAGTCGGGGTCGCCGATGCCCGCGGCGCCGGGCAGCCCGGCCGCTCCGGGCCGCCCGGTGGCGGGGGCCCCGTCCGGGGGCGCCGTGGCGCCGTTCGACGCCGAGCAGGCGTTGAGCGCGAACACGACGGCGGAGAGGGCGGCCGTCACCCGCGTGGGCCCCTTGAAGCGCATGCCGTGCAGCCTACGCGAGAAGGGCCAGGTCATCAGGCATCCACGACAATGCCCGGGCCGCGCGGTGGAACTTTTCCCCACCCTGGGGAAGGACTTCAGAGGTTGCCGCGACGGTCCTGTTCGCGCTCGATGGCCTCGAACAACGCCTTGAAGTTGCCCTTGCCGAAGCCGAGCGAGCCGTGACGCTCGATGAACTCGAAGAACACGGTCGGCCGGTCCTGCACGGGCTTGGTGAAGATCTGCAGCAGGTAGCCGTCCTCGTCGCGGTCCACCAGCACCCGCTCACGCTTCAGCTCCTCGACCGGCACCCGCACCTCGCCGATCCGGGCGCGCAGCTCGGGGTCGTCGTAGTAGGAGTCGGGCGTGTCTAGGAACTCGACCCCGGCGGCCCGCATCTCCCGCACGGTGCGCAGGATGTCGTTGGTCGCGAGCGCGATGTGCTGCACGCCCGGACCGCCGTAGAACTCGAGGTACTCGTCGATCTGCGACTTCTTACGGCTGATCGCCGGCTCGTTCAGCGGGAACTTCACCTTGCGGGTCCCGTTGGCGACGACCTTCGACATCAGCGCCGAGTATTCGGTGGCGATGTCGTCGCCGATGAACTCCGCCATGTTGGTGAAGCCCATCACGTTCTTGTAGAACTCCACCCACTCGTCCATCTTGCCGAGCTCGACGTTCCCCACGCAGTGGTCGATCGCCTGGAAGTACCGCTTGGCCGGCGGCTCGACGAGCGGCCGCGCGGGCACGTACCCCGGCAGGTACACGCCGCTGTAGTTGGACCTGTCGATCAGCGTGTGGCGGGTCTCGCCGTAGGTCGCGATGGCGGCCAGCACCACCTTGCCGTGCTCGTCCTCCATCACGTACGGCTCGGCGAGCCCGCGGGCGCCGTGCGCCAGGGCGTGGGCGTAGGCCGACTCGACGTCCGGCACGTCCAGGGCGAGGTCGATCACGCCGTCGCCGTGCCGGGCGACGTGCTCGGCGATCCCGGTGCCGGGCCGCGTCGAGCCGCGCAGCTCGAAGCGCGCGCCGCCCGAGCTCAGCACGTAGGCCACCTCGTCGCGGCTCCCCGTCTCCGGCCCCTTGTAGGCGACCAGGCGCATGCCGAAGGCGGAGGAGTAGTAGTGCGCCGCCTGCTTGGCGTTGCCGACGGCGAAGACCACTGAGTCCATGCCATGCACGGGAAATACATCGCTCATGAGCCCCACCTTCCGGTGAGGTGGCCTATATGTGCAAGCGATAGAAAATTCAGTGCACAAGTTGCCTAGCTGAATCCGGACATCGTCGGCAATGCTGTACAGCATGACGATCGATGAGCTGGACGTCCGCCTGATCACCCTGCTGGCCGCCGAGCCCCGAGTGGGCGTGCTGGAGGCGTCCCGGCGGCTCGGGGTCGCCCGGGGCACCGTGCAGGCGCGGCTGGACCGTCTCATGGCGAGCGGGGTGATCATCGGGTTCGGCCCGGAGGTCGACCCGGCCGCGCTCGGCTACACCGTGACCGCGTTCGTCACCCTGCACATCCGGCAGGTCAGCGGGCACGACCCGGTCGCGGGGCTCCTGGCCCGCATCCCGGTGGTGCTGGAGGTGCACACGATCACCGGCGGGGACGACATGCTGTGCCGGGTGGTCGCCCGCAGCAACGCCGACCTGCAGCGCGTCATCGACCTGATCGTGGAGGTCGAGGGCGTGGTGCGCACGTCGTCGGTGATCGCCTTGGACACGCCGGTCGTCTATCGTGTGCTGCCATTGGTCGCCGACGCGCCGCGGCACGGGACGAACTGAAACGCTCCCACCGTCTTGGGCCTCACCTGGCGAATTATTCCCCGCGGGCCCCGCGGCCGATGCCCTGCTCTGACCTGATTCCACCCTCGGCCATATGAAGTTCGCGAGGCGGCTCGACGGGCCGAGCAGCGCTATCTATGGTTTAGATTGGACGGTCCGCCCAGCTTACGGGGGTTTAGCTGAGCAGCAGATCGGGGGTGACGCCGTGGGGGCCGAGGGGAAGACCGGCCGGACCAGGCGACGCGTTCTCCGTCGTTTCCTGATCGCCGGGGCCGTCGCCTTCCTCGCCGTCGTCGGCGCCCTCGCCATCGCCTGGGTCCTCACGCCGATCCCCGACACCACGCAGAAGCTCGCCACCGCGCAGGGCTCGACCATCTACTACCGCGACGGCAAGAGCGTGCTCGCCCGCCAGGGCGTGAACCGTAAGAACGTCCGGCTGGACCAGGTGCCGAAATACGTCCAGGACGCGGTCATCTCCGTGGAGAACCGAACTTTTTACCAGGACCAAGGCGTGTCTCTGCAGGGCACCGTCCGCGCCATGTGGTCGACCGTCACCGGCAACCAGCTCCAGGGCGGCTCCACCATCACCCAGCAGCTGGTGCGCAACTACTACAGCGGGCTCAGCCAGGAACGGTCCGCGGCGCGCAAGCTCAAAGAGATCATGATCTCGCTGAAGGTCGACAGGTCCAGGTCCAAGGCCTGGGTCCTGGAGCAGTACCTCAACACCATCTACTTCGGCCGCGGCGCGTACGGCATCCAGGCCGCCGCGCAGGCGTACTTCGACAAGAACGTCGGCAAGCTGACGCCGTCCGAGGGCGCCTACCTGGCCGCGGTGATCCAGCAGCCGTCCCGCTTCGCCGCGCCGCGGGGCGCCGACCTAGTCGCCGCAGAGGGCCGCTGGCAGGCCGTGGTGGGCGCGATGGTGCAGACCCGGGCGCTCACGCCGTCCGAGGCGGCCACGATGACCTTTCCCAAGCTCGCCAAGCTGAAGAACCCCCTGTCGCTCAGCGGCCAGAAGGGCTACATCCTGGCGCAGGTGCGGGCCGAGCTGAACCGCCGCGGCTTCACCGACGAGGAGATCCAGCAGGGCGGGCTGAAGATCACCACGACCTTCGACAAGCGCCTGATGGGCGCGGCGGCCCGCGCGGTCAAGGACACGCTGCCCGACGAGGTGCCCGGCAAGGTGCGCACCGGGCTCGCCGCCGTGGACCCCACCACCGGTGAGGTGGTCGCCTTCTACGGCGGCAAGGACTACCGCGACAACCAGTACGACAACGCGTTCTCCGCCAAGGTGCAGGCCGGGTCCACCTTCAAGCCGTACGCGCTGGCGGCGGCGCTGGAGGACGGCCTGGGGCTCACCACCCGGGTCAACGGCAACTCCCCGATCAGGGTGGCCTCCGCCCGCGACCCCATCCCGAACTCCGGCGGGACGTCGTACGGCGCGTCGATCGACCTCGTGGAGGCGACCCGCAACTCCGTCAACACCGCCTTCGTGGACCTCGGGCAGCGGGTCGGCCTCAGCAAGATCGCCAAGGCCGCAGAGGCGGCCGGCATCCCGGCCGACCAGCTGGCCCTGCAGAAGTCCTTCCCCACCTTCCCGCTCGGCACGGCCTCGGTGAGCGCCGTGCAGCAGGCGTCCGGTTTCGCCACGTTCGCCGCGCAGGGTGTGCACCGCGAGGCGCACGTCATCCGCGCCGTCACCGACGCCCAGGGGCTGGCCAGGAAGTTCGCCGCCTCCGCCGTGCGGGCGTTCAAGGAGGACACCGCCGCCGACGCCACCTACGCGATGCGCCAGGCGGTGGAGGGCGGCACCGGCACCGCGGCCCGCCTGTACGACCGGCCGGTGGCGGGCAAGACCGGCACCAGCGACGCGTCCAGCTCGGTGTGGTTCGTCGGCTTCACCCCGCAGCTCTCCACCGCCGTCAACATGTTCAGGGACGACAACAAGACCGTCCGGGTCCCCGGCTACGGCGCGCTGTTCGGCGGCTCGCTGCCCGCCCAGGTCTGGAAGGCCTTCATGACCGAGGCCATGGAGGGCAAGCCGGTCAAGCAGTTCCCCGAGCCGGTGTCGTACGACCCGAACAACTGGTACGGCAACCAGGGCTGGAACGACCCGGACAACGGCTGGAACAACAACGACGGCTGGAACGACAACGCCTCGCCGCCGCCCGACGGCGCGCCGACCACCCCGCCGTCCGAGCCGCCGCCGTCCGGCACGCCCGAGCCGCCGCCGCCCGGCGACGGCCCGCCCGGCCCGCCGGACGACGGCCCCGGTCCCGACGAGGGCCCGGACGGCGATCCGAACCCTCAGGACCCTCCGGCCACCGAGCCCCCCGTGGAGCTCAACGCCCCACGGCGCTGACGAGCAGCTCTCTGGTCAGGTCGGCCGGGGTGGTGACCGGCAGGCGGCAGGTGAAGTTCCGGCAGACGTACGCGGCGGGCTCGCCGCCGACCAGCCCCCGGTCGCGCATCAGGGGGACGTCGCCGTCGCCCAGGGCGATCACCAGGCCCGGCGCGCCGGACATCAGCGCGGCCCGATGCAGTGCTGATGTGCGGGGGTCGTCCGGTGCGCCGGTGATGGCCACCTCCACGGGCCCGGCCAGCGCCGCCTCGGTCACCGCCAGGCCCCAGCCGGCGAAGCGGGAGTGCCGCGGGGCCAGGGCGGAGACCATGCCGAGCGCCTCCTCGGCGGCGGCGCGGTGGCGGGCCGAGCCGGTGAGGGCGGCGTAGGTCAGCAGGGCCCCGGCGGCGGCGAAGCGGCCCGACGGGGTGGCGCCGTCGGTGGCGTCGCGCGGGCGCTGGAACAGCTGCTCGCCGTCGTCCGGGGTGTCGTAGAAGCCGCCCTCGCCGTCGGGGAAGCGGTCGAGCACCGTGCCGAGCAGCGCGCCCGCCCGCTCGAACCACCGGACCTCGCCGGTCACGCCGTACAGGGCGAGGAATCCCTCGGCGACGTCCGCGTAGTCCTCCAGCACGCCCGCGTTCCTGCCCGCGCGGCCGTCCCGCGAGGTGCGCCAGAGCCGCGCGCCGTCGGTGTGCAGGCCGTCGATCAGCTCGGCGGCGCCGCGGGCCGCGTCGACCAGGTCGGGGCGGCCGAACAGCGCTCCCGCCTCGGCCAGCGCCGCGATCGCCAGGCCGTTCCATGCGGCCACGATCTTGTCGTCCCTGCCTGGCCGCACCCGGGCCGAGCGGGCGGCGAACAACTCGGCCCGCACGGCGTCCAGCAGCGCCGCGTCGTCCGGGTCCGCGGGCAGCTGGAGCACCGAGGTGCCGTGCTCGAACGTCCCCGCGCCGGTCACGTCGAACAACGACGCCGCCAGGTCGCCCCGCTCGGTGCCGAGCACCTCGCGAAGCTGCGCCGGTGTCCATACGTAGAAACGGCCCTCCTCGCCCTCGCTGTCGGCGTCCAGGGCGGAGGCGAAGCCCCCCTCGGTGGTGCGCATCTCGCGCAGCAGCCACTCCGCGGTCTCCAGCACGACCCGCCGGGCCAGGGGGGAGCCGGTGGCGCGCCACCAGTGGGTGTAGACCCGCATCAGCAGCGCGTTGTCGTACAGCATCTTCTCAAAGTGCGGCACCACCCACTCGGCGTCCACGCTGTACCGGGCGAACCCGCCGCCGAGCTGGTCGTAGATGCCGCCCCTGGCCATGGCCTCCAGCGTGACGCCCGCCATCTCGACGGCCTCGTCCGTGCCGTGGCGCAGCAGGAACTCCAGCACCATGGACGGCGGGAACTTCGGCGCCCCCCCGAAGCCGCCCCGCCGGGGGTCGAACGTGGTGGCGAGGTCGCGGACGGCCTTCTCGGTGACCTCGGCGGTGGGCGCGGGCCCGGACAGGAGCACCGCCTGGTCCAGCGCCTCCACCACCTTGCCGCCCTGGGTCAGCACACCCTCGCGGTCCTGCGTCCACGCCTGCGACACGGCGGACAGCAGCCGCTGGAACTGCTGCCTCGGGAAGTAGGTGCCCGCGTAGAAGGGATGGCCCTCCGGGGTGGCGAACACCGTCATCGGCCAGCCGCCGTGGCCGGTCATGGCCGTGGTGGCGCTCATGTACACCGCGTCCACGTCCGGCCGCTCCTCGCGGTCCACCTTGACGTTCACGAACTTGGCGTTCATGGACCGCGCCGTCGCCACGTCCTCAAAGGACTCATGGGCCATCACATGACACCAGTGGCAGGCGGAATACCCCACCGAGATCAGCAGCGGCACATCCCGCCGCCGCGCCTCCGCGAACGCCTCCGCGCCCCATTCGTGCCAGTCGACGGGATTGCCCGCGTGCTGAAGCAAATAAGGGCTAGTCGCATTCCGCAGCCTGTTCATAGGTCCTCCTACGGCATGGAATCCAGTGCACTCCGACGTCTCCCATCATGTCCGGAACGTCGGCACACCGAACCCCCTCGCAGGAGGCCCTCCAGCTGTCAGCCCGCTGTGACGAGGTAAGCGACCCCAAGCAGAATGACCACAGGAATCAGCCAGACCACGACCTCAAGCGCGAACTCCTTGTACATCTGCCACAAACTCCTAAGCTCAGCCGCACAGCGGCACAACAGCGCCCGCTGCATCTTAACCGCTCCCCCACCCCCTCCACAGCCACCACCCACCCACCCGCACACGCACCGTGACCACCCACGCGGCCTGAACGGCTCTCGAAAATGGGCCTCGCCTTCGGCTCGGACTGTGCATTTTTTGGAGCCTGGCGGCTGGGTTAGCCACCGCTGGCCCGGGTGCAACCCAGCTACGCCTGCCGCCGCCCCAGCTCGACCACAAGGGGCCCACGCGTCACGACCGCCGCTCTGCCCCGGCTGTCCCCAACCACCTCGGCCTGTTCCGCCCACCCCAAGATTTCCACCGCAGGCATCCGGAACAGCCCTTGTTTCGCGCGGAGCCCGCCGCCCGCGAGGCCCATATCCGTGAGCGCCCACGGACATCGGGTCGTCCGCCGCGTGGCGGGCGGCGGCGCGAAGCGGCGTCGCCTCGTCGGGGTTGGTCTCATCGGCGCCGGGTCGGTGGGACGTTGTACGGCGAATCCGGCGCCGCCGTACGGCCGGACACCGGCCTGACGGAACGCCTCGCGGAGGCGCAGGGTGAGCCCGGCAGGCTCGGGGGTGCGGGGGTGTCCCCCGCATGAGGACAGCCCTTGCGCCTTCCGCGCGGAGCGCGTCCTCTGCGAGGACCATTTCCCGGGGCGCCCAGCACGTGCGGGTTTGTCGCTGTGGTACGGCGGTGGGAGGTCAGGAGGGGAACAGGTGGGAGTTCACTGCGCGGACTTCGGGGGCCAGGGTGGGGAGTTCGATGACTTCCACGCCTGCTTCGCGGAGGGTTTCGGCACCTGTGCAGTCGGTGAAGACGTCGGGTTCGTGCCAGGCGAAGACCACGCGGGGGATCGCTGCGGTGAGGATCAACTGGGTGCAGCCTTGGGGGCGGGAGGCGCGGGTGGTGCAGGGTTCCAGGGAGGTGTAGATGGTGGCGTTTCGGAGGTGGGGGTGGTCGGGGGGGAGTTTGGCCAGGGCGGCTTCCTCGGCGTGGTCGAGGGGGTCGGCTTCGCGGGAGTAACCCGTGGCGAGGATCTGGCCGGTGGAGGTGACGATCACGGCGCCTACGGCGAACGCCGTGGTCGAGCGTGGGCACAGGCGGGACAGGTTCACCGCCTCGCGCAGCCATGCGAGATCGGTCGCCGGGCCGGGAGGGCCGGGGGTGGGGGGATCGTGGTGGACGCCGGGTCCGTGGCGGTCCTCGGGGGGGTGGCGGTCGGAGGAGGCGGTCATGGCGGGGAGGGGAGGTAGCGGAGGAGGACGACGTCGCCGAGGGGGCGGGCTTCGGCCAGGCGCATGGGGGTGGTGGGGGTCTGGGGGAAGGAGGCCGGGGCTGTGAAGCGGGGGGCGGAGGGGTCGCCGATGAGGAAGGGGGCTATGACGAGGTGGATCTCGTCGACCAGGCCTGTGGAGAGGAACAGGGTGTGGATGGAGGTGCCGCCCTCGACCATCAGGCGGTGGACGCGTCGGGCGGAGAGGTCGGCGAGGACGCCCGGCAGGTCCAGGGGGTCGCCGGCGTCGACGACGGTGGCCACGGCGCCCACCGCGTCCTTGGTGCGGGCGGCGGCGGGGGAGGTGGCGTAGACGACCTTTTCGACGTCGCCGAGGGTGAAGAACCTCGCGCCGGGGTCCAGGCCGCCGGCCGTGGTGAAGGTGACCTTCAACGGGGTCTCGGTGAGCCCGCGCCGCACCCGGTCCGCCCGGCGGTCGGCCGACCTGACCAGTAGACGTGGATCGTCGGCCCGGATGGTGCCCGCCCCCACCAGGATGGCGTCGCACCCGGCACGCTCGTGATCCACCCGGTCGAAGTCCGCCTCGTTGGACAGAGCCAGCGGCGCGGCCGAGGTGTCATCGATATACCCGTCGATCGACATCGCCACCGACAGCAGAACATACGGCCGCTCGGCCACCGGCACCTCCAGGACGGCAACACCGCCATCATGGCCCCACCGGCACGTCAGGACGGCACCGCCCCCATCATGGCCCACCTGTGACTCCGAGGAGGCCAAGGCCGCCATCATGGCCGACCGTCACCTCAGGGACGGCACCGCCTCCATCGTGGGGCACGGGTGACTCCGAGGAGGCCAGGGCCGCCATCATGGCCGACCGCTATCTCAGGGACGACGACGCCGCCATCGTGGGGCACCGGTGACTCCGCGGAAGCCAGGGCCGTCATCATGGCCGACCGTCACCTCAGGGACGACGACGCCATCATCGTGGGGCACCGGTGATTCCAGGGACGACAGGGCCGCCATCATGGCCGACCGTCACCTCAGGGACGACGACGCCGCCATCGTGGGGCACCGGTGATTCCAGGGACGACAGGGCCGTCATCATGGCCGACTGTCACCTCAGGGACGACGACGCCGCCATCGTGGGGCACCGGTGACTCCGGGGACGACAAGGCCGCCATCATGGCTGACCGGTGCCTCAGGGACGACGCTGCCGCCATGGTGGCGCACCGGTAGATGGACGGCACGCCGATATATCGCCACCGGTATCCGGGGCACGGCGGCGACGCCATCGTGGCCGTTGGCACCTTTGGGGCGGCGCCGTCGCTTGGAGGGCGGTGGTGCCGTCGGGTGGCTTGGGCCACGGTGGCGTTGCCGTCGTGGTCCGGTTCCCGCCTGTGGGGCGGGAGTGGTGGAGTCAGGCGGTCTGGGGAACCGAGCGGGTTGCCCAGACCTGGACGAGGCGGATCACGAGGGCCTCAACGATCAAGAGTGCTGCCTTGGCGAGTACGCCGGCCAGGAAGTCGGACACCAGAACCTCACAGTTGGGGAGTTTCGCCTGTTGTATACAGGATTAGGCATGTTTCTGGCTGTATGTAACGGTTCAGGTGTCTTTGAGGTGAATTTTTAGTGACCGAGCCCTTCGAAGGTGCTGATCCAGCGGCTCACCAGGCCGGCCGCGGCGCCGCTGCCGACGCCGATCGTCCAGCCCACAGGGCCCACGGGACGGCAGCCGAACAGCCTGCTCAGGCCGGGGATCGACACGGCGAGGACCAGGGCCGCCATGGAGACGCCGGTGGCCAGCAGGACCGTACGGTCCCGGCCGCCCAGGCCCAGGGTCTGGATCAGCTGGGCCGAGACCAGGCCGATCAGGCCCACGGTGTCGGCGCGGCCTTCGCTGCCGGTGGCGCGGGCCAGCATCCAGGCGGTCGAGGCGGCCGCCGCGGTCACTCCGGCCCGGACGTAGATGTCCCGGGTGAGGGCGGCGCCCAGTGACGCCTCGGGGCCTTCGGCCAGCAGTTTCTCGGGGCTGGTGGCGCGGGGCGGGCGTACGGCGATGGCCAGGGCGGGCAGCATGTCGGTGAGCAGGTTGACCAGGAGCAGCTGGCGGGCGTTCAGGGTGTTGCGGCCGGCGATCAGGTTGGATCCGACGGTGAAAGCGATCTCGCCCAGGTTGCCGCCGAGCAGGATGCCGAGTGAGTCGCGCACCGAGCTCCACATCGCGCGGCCCTCGACGATGGCGTCCACGATCGTCTCGATGCGGTCGTCGGTCACCACCACGTCGGCGGCGGCCCGCGCGGCGGGGGTGGCCCGCGAGCCGAGCGCGATGCCGACGTCGGCGAGCCGGATGGCGGGGGCGTCGTTGGCGCCGTCCCCGGTGACCGCCACGATGCGGCCGGCGCGTTGCAGGCCGTCCACGATCCTGGCCTTGTGCGCCGGGGTGACCCGGGCGAACACCGACACCTCGGGCAGCGCCTCGGCGAGCGCCGCGTCGTCGATGCTGTCCAGTTCGGGGCCGGTCATGATGCGGCCGCCGTTCAGCGCGCCCAGCTCGGCGGCGATGGCCTCGGCGGTGCTGGGGTGGTCCCCGGTGATCATGACGATGCGCACCCCGGCCCGCATCAGCCTGCGGACGCTGTCCGCGGCGGTGGGCCGCACCGGGTCCGCCAGGCCGAGGTAGCCGAGGAAGCACAGGTCCTTGATCCGCGACTCGTCCAGGTCGTCACGGCTGGACGCGGTCCGCTCGGCCACGGCGAGCACCCGGTACCCCTGCTGGGCGAGCCGGTCCACCTCTTTGGCCAGCGACGTGGCCGTCTCCTGGTCCAGGGGCAGCACCTCGCCGTCGTTCAGCATGGTGGTGCAGCGGTGCAGCACGACCTCGGGCGCGCCCTTGACGCTCAGCACGTGCGTGGCCCCGCCGGGTGCCGCCGGACGGTGCGACGTCCGCGCCGCGAGCTCCGCCGCCGTCCGCAGCGCCTCCCACTCCGATCCCTCGGCCGTACCCGCGAACGGCCTCGCCCCCACAGCCACGACGGAGGCGAGTCCGGCGCCGGAACCGGCACCGTTGCCGGTGGGTGCGGGTACGCCGGGGGTGACCGCGACGACCCTGCCGAGCACGGCGTGGTACCCACGGGTCGGCTCGAACGGCACCTCGGCGATCCGTTCCCAGCCACCGAGCCCTTCGGACTGGACCACTCTGGCCCGGCGCCCTCCCTCCAGGACCGCACGGTCGGTGAGGTGCGCGGGCGGGCGGTCCCCGTCGGTGCGCGGCCCGGCGCGCAGGGCCGCGGCGAGGATGCGCCGGAACTCGGGGGTCAGGTCGTCGACGGGGCGCTCCACCCGGCCGTCGGAGATCCGTTGCAGGCTGATGTGCCCCTCGGTGAGGGTGCCGGTCTTGTCGAAGCACAGCACGTCCACCCGCCCGAGGGCCTCGATGGTGGACGGATTGCGCACCAGCGTCTCCCGGGTCGACAGCCGCCGCGCCGCCGCCAGCTCGGCCAGGGTCGCGATGAACGGCAGCCCCTCGGGCACCGCGGCCACCGCGAGGCTGACCGCCGGGGCGAGCGCGACGCCGATCGGCACCCGCCGCATCAGGTTGGTGAGCATGAGCAGCACGCCCGAGCCGATCGCCACCGGCATGATCTGGCGGCTCAGCGCACGCAGGCGCAGCTCCACCCCGGTCGGAGGCTTCTGCCGGTCCCCGAGCTCCGCCGTGCGCCCCGCCTCGGTCTCGGTGCCGGTGGAGACGACGACCGCCGTGCCGTACCCGGCGGCGACGGTGGTGCCCTGGTAGACCATGGAGTCGCGATCGGCCACGGCGACCGCGGCGTTGGGCGCGGCCGACTTGGTGACGAGCTGCGACTCCCCGGTCAGCGCCGACTCGTCGACCTCCAGCCCGCGTGCCTTGATCACCCGGCAGTCCGCGGGCACGGCGTCGCCGGACCGCAGCTCGATGACGTCCCCGCGCACGAGCTGGTCGGCCACGCCCGCCGCCGTCCCGTCCGGGCGGCGCAGCCGCACCGGCACGGCGGTCGATTCGGCCAGCCGGTTGAGCGCCCGGTCGGCGCCGGTGCGCTGCGCGCCGCCGATCAGGCCGTTGACGGCCAGCACCCCGGTGATCAGTACGGCGTCCAGCGCCGACCCCACGACCGCCGAGATCCCGGCCGCCACCCCGAGCACCGGCGTGAGCGGGTTGGCGAGCTCCTCGGCGGAGGCCCGCAGCAGCGACACCGGCCCGTCGGGCCGGGGCCGCTCGGGGCCCTTCCTGCGCTGCTCGGCCTCGGCCTCGGTGAGGCCGGCCGCCGTGGACGAGACCCGGCTCAGCACGTCCTGCACGGGCAGCGCGTGCCACGGGGTGCGGTCGGCGCGCGGCGGCAGGACGATCTTGCCGAGGTCGCGCGCGGTCCAGGTGCCGGCGGCGAGTGCGACCAGCGAGCTGCAGTCGGCGGCGTACTGCACCCGGCGCAGCGACCGCGGGCCCGTCCCGAGGACGGCCAGCACGCCGCCCGCCGCGGTGCCCGCCGCCGTCACCCGCACACTGCGCTTGCTGGTGACCCTTGCCAGGGGGAGGCATCTCAGCAGCAGATGGGCGGCGTCCGGCTCGCACAGGACGTCGGCGTCCCACGCCGGCCGCGCGGACCTGGCGAACAGCCCGATGCCGAGGTCGGCCTCGGCGAGCCCGCGCCGGGAGCGCTGCGCCACCACGGCCACGGCGTGTCCCTCGGCCTGGAGCTCCCGCACCGCGGCGCCCAGCCGGGTGCCGCCGGGCACCGTGACCTCCACGCCGAGCCGCCACGGCAGGCTCGGATCGCCCCCGGCCAGCACCGCCCGGCAGGCCGTGCCCGCCGTGCTCACCAGCGCCTCGGCGTACGGGTGCACCTCTGGGACCATGCCGGCCAGGGCGACCTCCTCGCCGTCGTGGGTGACGGAGACGGCGCGCACACCGAGGTCGCGCCAGTGCGCGGCCCGTTCGGGCACGGTGGCGAGCGGCGTGGCCGCCCAGTCGTCCTGGCGCCGCGGCGCGGTCGCGTCCGTGCCCTCCAGCAGCGTGTAGACCCGGGCGTGCAGCTCGTCGGGGCCCGCCACCAGGGGGATCACCTCGTGCACGGTCCAGCTGCCCATGGTGAGGGCCTCGGCGTCGAAGACGACGGTGTCGATGCGGTCCATCAGCCGCAGGCATTCGCGGTCCAGGATCAGCGCCCCCCGATGGGCGGCGACGCGGCTCATGACGCTGGTGAACGCGTCGCGGCCGAGCCTGGCCGCCTTCGGGGTGCCCGCGACGAGCATCGCCAGGGCGCGCTCCGGTCCCGACAGCGCGGTGGTCACGCCGTACGAGGCCAGCGCGCCGACGCTGACCATGTCCGCGTAGCGCTCGATGGGGCCGTACGGCAGCGGGACGGGCCTCGGGGTGATGTTCTGCCGGATGTGGCGGTAGGAGCCCTTCTTGCGGGCGAGCTCCGTCTCCCGGGCCCGCCAGGCGTGGCGGGACGCCTGGGCCTCGGCGACGTGGCCGAGCGCGGCCAGCGAGTCGATGAACAGCCCGAGGGGGCGCAGCGCGAGCGTCTGGGCGGTGAAGCGCGTCGTGGCGAAGACCACGTTGGACGCCGGTCGCCCGACCCGCTGCTCCAGTTCGTGCCGGAGGCGCGGTGTGGCCTCCGCGAGCTGGAGCAGCGCCGGCAGCGCGGCGGGTGCCCGGGTCACCCGGGTGACCTGGCCGATGACGGCGACGCCCACGCCGATGAGCCCGGCGCCGAGTTCGACGACGGCGCGGGTCTGGTGCTCGATGGCGTGCCGCGCGGTGCGGTGGTGCTGGCGGACGCCGCGCCGTCCCGTGCCCTCCGCCTCGCCGTTCCGCGAGGCGTTCTCCTCGGCTTCCTCGGCGGCAGCGGCGGCGGCCTGGCCGGCGGTGTCGAGCTCGTCGAGGACCGCGTAGACCTGTTCCATCGGGATGACGACGGGGTCGCCACCGATGTAGACGAAGCGCAGCGCGCCGTTCACCTCGGCCCGCGTCACGCCGTCCAGGGCGCACAGCCGCTCCTCCAGGGCGCGCGCGGCGGACGCGCTTCCCGGGCGGCCGACGTGGTGGAGCTCCACCCGCAACCCGCCGGTGCACGGATGCACCTGCCGTGTGCGGGGGAGTATCCCGCGCACCGCCTCGGGCAGCAGGGAGGTCAGCGCGGCCGCCGGGCCCCTGAGTTCACGGAGCAGGAACACGACGCCTCCATGGACGGATCTCGATCTCGGCACGGCCAAGCCCGCGGGACGGAAGCTTGATCGTTCGATCATAGGTCTGCCCAGGTCAGAGGCGATTCAAGGTCTTCCTGGGGTGGTCTCCTATTTAGGTGCGGAGGCGGTTCCGGTGCCGGATGTCCCGGTTGTGGAGCCGGTGGCCCCCGTCGTCCCGGCCGCGCCGGTCGTCCTTGAGGCCCCGCTGGCCGCCGTCGCCCGGGAGGTCCCGCTCGGACCCGTCGCCCTGGTCCCCGTGGCCCTGGTACCGGTCGACCTGGTCCCGGTCGCTCTGGTCCCCGTCGCCCTGGTGCCGGTGGACCTCGTGCCCGTGGCCCTGGTCCCGGTCGACCTGGTGCCCGTGGCCCTGGTCCCGGTCGACCTGGTCCCGGTGGCCCTGGTGCCGGTGGCCCTGGTCCCCGTCGCCCGGGTTCCGGTGGCCCTGGAGGTGCCCGCGGTCCTGGACGTGCCGGTCGTCCTCGAGGTGCCGGTGGCCCTGGAGGTCCCTGTCGCCCTGGTCCTGGAGGTCCCGGTCGTCCGGGACGTGCCGGTCGTCCGGGAGGTCCCGGTCCTGGACGTGCCGGTCGCGCGGGACGTGCCGGTGGCCCGCGAGGCCCGCGACGCCGCGGTGGTGGCGCGCGTTCCCGTGCGGGACGTGGACCGCGCCGGGGTCCGGGTGGTCCGCGAGGTGGCGCGCGGCGTGGCCGTCTCGGTCCGCGCGGACGTCCGGCCGCCGTTCCTCATCTCGGCGCCGCGGCGGGCGCGCTGCGCGATCATGGTGCCGGCGCCGATGGCGGCGGCGACCGGCCACTCCACCAGGCCGAGCACGGCGAGCGCGCCGAGCGCCCCGTAGTAGAGCATGCGCTCGGGCGGCGGGAGGAAGGTGCGCGCCGTCTCCATCCCGCGCGCCATCTCCTGACGGCTGCCGCCCGCCATTCGCCGCATCCCCGGCATCTGCGGCATGCGCGGCATCCGCGGCATGTGCGGCCGGTGGAGATGGACGCTGACGACGGGGGTGTCCAGCGCGACCAGGTCACCGTCGGGACTTGAGCGCGCCTGGCTCCGTGCCCGGCTTGGGCGTGATGTCGTGGTCACCGTCATGGTGAGTCCTCCTTGTTGCGAAAACTGCTTCTGTCCCACCTTTCCCCAGCTCAGCGGGCATCTATAGCGCTCGCCGCACAGTGATGACATGTCGGCTCCATTAAGTTGCACGGCATTCGCTGTGAAATGTCGCCAGGAGCGGCGGTCCCGCTGTTCCCGCCGCGCGGCGGGGCGTAGGCTCACACAGCGTGAACGTTGATCTGGAGTTCGTCAGTGAGCACGCGGGCCGCCCCGCGACCGCCCTGACCCGGCGGGACGTGGCCCGCGCGCTCCTCGCCGTTCCGAGCGGCCAAGCCCTGGTGTCCATCCCCGACCTGCGGCGCGAGCTGCTCGCCGCGGGCAACCCCCTGTCCGTGCCGTTCTGGGACTCGGCCAAGGCCGCGCTCACCGGGATCGAGGCCGGCGTCGCCACCGTCGGGGACGTCCAGCGCTGGCTGGAGGCCACCGGCACCGAGCCGATCCTCATCACCCGCGGTCACTTCGTGTGGCCCGAGGAGGGGGAGCGCGGCCCCGTCGCCACCGAGCTGTACGAGCTGCTGGTCGAGCATCTTGAGCGGCACGTCGCGCGCGGCGACCTCGACCCCGACCGGCTGGTGGCGGGCGACCACGAGGCGCGCAAGGTGTACGAGGAGGTGCAGGACCGCTGGCTCGGCACCGCGCTGCCGGACGGCCGCGTGCCGAGCGTCGTGGTGGACGAGGAGCTGAACGAAGGGCTGTTCGCCGCCTGGGACGAGGAGGAGGCCTTCGCGCTCAGCGAGCTGCACCGCGTGCTGGCCGACCTCCCCGAGCCCGACCTGCCCCTCGCCGAGCTGGAGGAGGCGGCGCGCGGCCTGCGTACGCTGCTGGCCGAGCCCGGCTACCCCGCATCGGTGCTCAGGGCCTGCGCGGGCTTCGACGACGGCCCGCTGCCCGAGAGCGACATCGAGCTGTGGCTGATGGTCGCGGCGGGTGTCGCGTCCCCGGTCTCCGACATCGAGGAGGACGACGAGGACGAGCACCGCTTCTGGGACCTGGAGAGCGAGCTGAGCCGCGAGGACGCGGCGCTGGCCGCGCTGTGCACCATCCACCACGCCGACTGGCTCGCCGCCGTGGTGGAGCTGTCCCGGCGTGGCCCCGGCGTGCTGGCGTCCCCTGAGCGCATCGCACGGTTCGTCGCCGAGTCCGAGGACATCGACATCGACATGGACGAGCCCGAGGACCTTGAGATGACCGAGTCGCTGTTCTCCGCCGTCACGCCCCTGTGGGAGCGGCTCGGCATCGTGGACGAGCGTTCGGTGCTCACGCAGCTCGGCTGGTGGGGCCTGCCGAAGGCCCTGGAGCGCGCCTGGTCCGCCCGCTGACGGGTCAGGCGCCCGGCTGGGCCTCCTCGGCCTCCTCGGCGAGCACGTCGCGGTACTCGGGGTGGTGCTCGACGAAGCGCGACACGAACGGGCAGACCGGCACGACGGACACCCCCGCGGCGCGGGCGGCGTCCAGCGCCGCGCCGATCAACCGGCTGCCGAGGCCCTTGCCCTCGTACTCGTCGCCGATCTCGGTGTGGGTGAACACCAGCTGACCGGGACGGCGGCGGTACTGCACGAACCCGGCGAGCCTGCCGTCCACGGTGATCTCGTAACGGCGGGCGTCGTGGTTCTCCGCGACCTCGACCGCGTCCTGCATCAACGGAGTCCTCTCGTCCGCCCCGGCGCGTTCAGCGGGGCTCGTCCTGCGGTCTCGCCTCGGACTCGGGCCGTTCCGGCTCGCCCTCGCGCGGGACCTCGATCCTCGACATCTGCTTGTTCATCGACCTGATCAGGAAGTACAGGGCGACACCGATCGCGGCGACCACGAGGAAGCCGATCAGACCCGGGCCGACAGGGGTGACGGGCGCGGCCGCCAGGACGGCCGCGTGTGCGGCGTGAACAGTCACGTCGTCAAGTCTGCCACCGTGGGGGTCCGGGTCCGCTCAGGGGTGGGTGCGCGAGACGTTCTCGGCGTGGATGCCCGTGAACAGGTCGTCCTCCGGCGTCTCGGTGCCGACCAGCGAACGCGCCAGGTGGTAGTCCTCGGTGGGCCAGATCTCCTGCTGGAGCTCGCGGGGGCAGACGAACCAGAAGCCGTCGGGGTCCACCTGCGTGGCGTGCGCGAGCAGCGCCTGGTCCCGGGTCTCGAAGTAGTCGCCGCACGGCACCCGCGTGGTGACGGCCCACTTCTGCGGCCGGTCCTCCCAGCGGGCGATCCAGTCGGCGTACGGGGAGCCCATCTCGCGCTCGGTCATGGCCTGGTGCAGCGCCTCGAAGCGCTCCTTGGTGAAGCCCATGTGGTAGTAGAGCTTGAGCGGCTGCCACGGCTCGCCGAGATCGGGGAAGCGGTCGGGATCGCCGGCCGCCTCGAACGCCTCGACCGACACCTTGTTGGTCATGATGTGGTCGGGGTGGGGGTAGCCGCCGTCGTCGTCGTAGGTGAGGATCACGTGCGGACGGAACTCGCGCACCGCCGCGACCAGCGGGGCCGCCGCGACCTCCACCGGCTGCAGCGCGAAGCAGCCCTCGGGCAGCGGCTCGTTCTCGTCCTCGGGCAGGCCCGAGTCGACGAAGCCGAGGAAGCTCTGCCGCACGCCGAGGATCAGCCGGGCCTTCTCCATCTCCTGGCGGCGCACCTCGGAGATGTTGGCCACGATCTCGGGACGGTCCATCTTAGGGTTCAGGACCGAGCCGCGCTCACCGCCGGTCAGGGTGCAGACGAGCACGTCGACGCCTTCGGCCACGTAGCGGGCCATGGTGGCGGCGCCCTTGCTCGACTCGTCGTCGGGGTGCGCGTGAACGGCCATCAGCCTCAGCGGTGCACTCACGGCTTTCGGTGTCTCCTCGTTTTTCCCCGGGTCTGGCCCGGGGAGGTCGGTTCGCTCAGGGGTGGGGCGGAGGGCGGGGCCCCCGCGGGGGACAATTGTGTCGTGCAACGACGAGCGACCGCTGGGAGATTCCTCCATGACCGATAGTGCTGGTGGCGCACGCCTCGACCAGCCGGTTCTCGGCCCCGTGCCCGATCTTACGGAGCGCGGGGGGCTGCTCGGGCGGTCGGCGCGGCTCGTCGTGCTCGTGGTCGTCGGCGTGGTCGTGGCCGTCGCGATGGCCGGCTGGGGCTACGTCATGATGTCCGCCCGGGGCAATCCCCAGGCCCTCAGCCAGGTGATCACCTTCGAGTTGGGCGGACCGGGCTCGATCACGATAACCTTCCAGGTGAGCAAGCCGGAGGATCGCGCGGCCGTGTGCAGGCTGCGCGCCATGGACACCCGGCAGGCCGAGGTGGGCGCCAAGGACGTCACGATCCCTGTGGGGGCGTCCACGGTTCAGCTCACCGAGCGACTGCGGACGAGCGCGCCCGCCGCATCGGGCCACGTGCAGTACTGCTATCTCGTACAATAAGACTTTTGGGAAAGCGTTCGATCGGGTTAATTTGTTAGTCTCCCGGAATTCGGACGCTCGCAACTCTCACGAGTACGCAAGGAGAACCCGTGGTCGACTCCCGCGACGAGAACGTCACCTGGCTGACGCAGGAGGCGTACGACCGCTTGAAGGCGGAATTCGAGTATCTCTCGGGGCCCGGGCGCGTCGACATCGCCAAGAAGATCGAAGCCGCCCGCGAGGAGGGCGACCTCAAGGAGAACGGCGGCTACCACGCCGCCAAGGAAGAGCAGGGCAAGATGGAGGGCCGCATCCTCCAGCTCCGCCAGCTCCTTGAGCAGGCGCGCGTCGGCGAGGCTCCGCGTACCGAGGGGGTGGTGGGACCCGGCATGACGGTCACCATCCGCTTCGACGGCGACGACGACGAGGTCACCTTCCTGCTCGCCTCCCGCGAGGAGAGCGGCTCGCCGATCGACGTGTACTCGCCCCGATCCCCGCTCGGCGCCGCGATCAACGGCAAGAAGATCGGAGAGCGCGCCACCTACACGCTGCCCAACGGCCGGCAGAACACCGTCGAGATCCTCGAAGCGGTGCCCTACATCGGAGGCTGATCCCCGCGCGCCGGGCCTGACGCGTCCGCCACACGAATGTGACCCCGATCCGCCGGAGCCCGGCTCCGGCGGATCGCGGCTGTTCTGGGCGAACGTCGGACATCGGCCGCGAACTTCGCGAGAATCGACGGCATCGGGGATGGCGCGCGGGTGGACGGGACCGCGCGGCGTACGGCACCCTCGTCTGTGGTCCGCACGGTGCCACAGGGGTCCGTGGGCGACGAACGGTGACAGGCGCCGTGGAAGGGGTGGACGTGCTCGATCGGCGACCGCGTGACGCAACCGTCGTCCGAGAGGGCCTTTCCCGCAGCCTCACCGACGTGCGCGGCCGGCTCGGCGGCGCTCTGTCCGAGGTGCGCCGCGACCTCGCCTTCCGCCCGGTTCCCCCCCGCCGCTCGCGCCGCCGGTCCTCGTCCCAGTTGCTGCGCCGCGTGGTCCCCGCCGTGGCGGTGGCCCTGGTCGCGGTCGTCTCGGCCGACCTGATGGTGCTCGGCGACCTCGAGGCGCACCGCCCCGAGGCGGGCGCCGCGGTCCGCCGTCCCGCGGCCAAGCCGGACACCGGGTACGTCGCGGCCACCGGTGAGCTGCCGCGGCCCACCGCGCCCGCCGGCGTCGCGCCGCTGTCCACGCCGCGCAAGCCCCACCTGTTCGTGGTGGCGCCACGGAACCTGTCCGCCGCGGTGGTCCGCGCGGTCCGGGCCCGCAAGGGCGTGCGCGCCGTCGAGATCGTCGGTGCCGCGGACGTCATGATGAGCGGCAAGCGCGTGCAGACCATGGGCGTCGACCCCTCGACGTTCCGCGCCTACACCCCACGGTCCACCGCCCGGTCCGACGCGCTGTGGAACGGCGTGGCCGCCGGCGACGTGGCGGTGTCGTTCACGCTGGGCACCGACGGCGGGGTGGCCCTCGGGTCCACCCTGGACGCGGGCAGCCGCAAGCTGCGCGTCGGGGCGTACGCCACCATGGGCATGGGCCTGATCAATGCGGTCGTGGCCAGGGACGTGGGCCGCTCCCTCGGCATGCCGGAACGCAACGCGCTGGTGGTCAGCGCCCCCGGCGTCGACTCCCGCTCCCTGCGCACCCGCCTGCTCAAGGTCCTCCCGAAGGGCAGCCAGGTCGCCCTGATCAACCCCGTGCTCCCCCCGCCGGTCCAGCAGAACCGCTCCTGGCCCACCGGCTCCTTCATGACCCCCGACCAGCTGCGGGTGGCCCTCACCGCCGCCGCGAGCAAACTGGGCCGCCCCTACGTCTGGGGAGCCGAAGGCCCCGACACCTTCGACTGCTCCGGCCTGGTCCAGTGGGCCTTCGGCCAGGCAGGCGTCCGCATGCCCCGCGTGACCCACCAGCAATGGGTCACCGGCCCCCAGGTCCCGCTGGCCCAAGCCCAGCCCGGCGATTTGCTTTTCTGGCGTAGCGACCCCACCAATCCTGGCTACATCTCCCATGTGGCGATCTATTGGGGCAACGGCAAAATGCTCCACGCCCCCCGGACCGGCGACGTGGTAAAAATCGCCCCCATAAACACCAGGAACCTGGCCGGCGTGGTCCGCGTGAGCCCCTGGGCCGCGGCCCAGGCCCGCTGACCCTCACACCACAGGCTCCGCTCCGTCCGGCCTGACATCCTCACGCCCCGCCGGGTGTTTCCGCACGTACATCGTGGCTTGTGCTGCACTCTCAGTAGTGTAATCATCATTACATGGATAAAGATGAATCGATCATCACCTCGTGGTTCACCGGGCGGTTGCCTTCCGACTGGTTCACCGAGACGCCGCAGGTCGTCCTCGATCGCGAGGAGATCGCGATCATCGTGCCCATCCCCGTGCCGGACTCGGCGGCGGAGACCTCCGGCGGGGAGCGGGCCGCGCTGATCGACGGGCATGTGCAGCGGTTCCGGGAGGAGACCCGGGAACGGCGGATCGAGATCGCGCGGGAGGCCGAGCACCGCTACCGGCGGAAGGTCTCCTGGGGAGTGCTGTGTGACGACGAGACAGTGATGTTCACCACGCTCTCCATCCCGGTGATGACCCGGCTGCGGCAGCCCGAGCGGCGCGTGCTGGACACCTTGGTGGCGGCGGGGGTCGCGCGCAGCCGTAGCGACGCGCTCGCCTGGTGCGTGCGTCTGGTGGGCAGTCACACCGACACGTGGCTCGCTGACCTGCGGGATGCTCTCCAACAGGTCGATCGAGTGCGTTCCGAGGGGCCGGATCTCCCTTCGTGAATTGGTTTAAACCATTCATTGAACCGGCCTAGACCATTCGAATTGGCCTATACCAATCTCTATCCGCGACCCGATCACCCGGCACCCGGGCGGTCGGGTCGCCTTCTTTTATCTCCGCCAAATATGGGTAAACTCCGACGGACCATCACGGCCTCTGCCTGCGACGACGCCCCCTGGGCGGGTGGCGGGCAGGGGTCGTGGCGGTATCCTGAATTCACACGCGGGAAACAGGACTGAAATATCGGGCGCAGATCTTCTCTTTTGAAGGGCTCTTGAACCCGCGTTTCATTGACTGGTCTACGCCAATTGGATTCAGGACCGTATGTCGTTAATGATGACTGGCCTGAGAGTAAGGAGCCGGCCCCGTGTCCGTGTCAATCGAGATGACCGCCCCGACCGCGCATGCCGGGCTCGTCGCGTGGGTCCAGGAGATCGCCGAGCTGACCCGGCCCGACCGTGTCGAATGGTGCGACGGATCCGAGGCGGAGTGGACCCGCCTGACGAACCTGCTGGTCAAACAGGGTACGTTCACCCGCCTCACCAAACGGCCCAACAGCTTCCACGCCGTCTCCGACCCCTCCGACGTCGCCCGCGTGGAGGACCGCACCTTCATCTGCTCCGAGCGCCGCGAGGACGCCGGCCCGACCAACAACTGGATCGCGCCGGACGAGATGCGCGACACCTTCGGCGAACTGTTCCGCGGCTGCATGCGCGGCCGCACCATGTACGTCGTGCCGTTCTGCATGGGCCCGCTCGGCGGCGAGATCTCCCAGCTGGGCGTGGAGATCACCGACTCGCCGTACGTCGCGGTGTCCATGCGGATCATGACGAGGATGGGGGAGAAGGCGCTGCGGCTCATCGAGCGGCGCGGCGACTTCGTCAAGGCCGTGCACTCGGTGGGTGCCCCGCTGGCGCCCGGCCAGGAGGATGTGCCCTGGCCGTGCAGCGACACCAAGTACATCAGCCACTTCCCCGAGACCCGCGAGATCTGGTCCTACGGCTCGGGCTACGGCGGTAACGCCCTGCTCGGCAAGAAGTGCTACGCGCTGCGCATCGCCAGCGTCATGGCCAGGGACGAGGGCTGGCTCGCCGAGCACATGCTCATCCTCAAGCTCACCCCGCCGGACGGTGAGACCCGCTACATCGCCGCGGCGTTCCCCTCGGCGTGCGGCAAGACCAACCTCGCCATGCTCAAGCCCACCATCCCGGGCTGGAAGGTCGAGACCATCGGCGACGACATCGCCTGGATGCGGACCGGCCAGGACGGCAGGCTCTACGCGATCAACCCCGAGGCCGGGTTCTTCGGCGTCGCGCCAGGCACCGGCGAGACCACCAACGCCAACGCCATCCGCACGCTGTGGGGCAACAGCATCTTCACCAACGTCGCCCTGACCGACGACGGCGACGTGTGGTGGGAGGGGCTGACCGACGAGCCGCCCGCCCACCTGACCGACTGGCGGGGCCGCGACTGGACGCCGGGCTCGGCCGAGCCCGCCGCCCACCCCAACGCCCGCTTCACCACGCCGGCCGGGCAGTGCCCGACCATCGCGCCCGAGTGGACCGACCCCGGTGGCGTGCCGATCTCGGCGATCCTGTTCGGCGGGCGCCGGGCCACCGCCGTGCCGCTGGTCACCGAGTCGTTCTCCTGGCGGCACGGGGTGTTCCTCGGCGCGAACGTCGCCTCGGAGAAGACCGCGGCGGCCGAGGGCAAGGTCGGCGAGCTGCGCCGCGACCCGTTCGCGATGCTGCCGTTCTGCGGCTACAACATGGGCGACTACTTCGGCCACTGGCTGGACGTCGGCGCCGCGGCCCGGCCCGGCACGCTGCCGCGGCTGTACTACGTCAACTGGTTCCGCAAGGACGCCTCCGGGCGCTTCCTGTGGCCGGGCTTCGGCGAGAACAGCAGGGTGCTCAAGTGGATCGTCGAGCGCCTGAACGGCCGGGCCGAGGCCGTCGAGACGCCGATCGGGCTGCTGCCGCCCGCCGGCGCCCTGGACACGACCGGGCTGGACATCGCCGAGGACGACCTCGCGACCCTGCTTTCGGTGGACCGGGACGCGTGGCGGCAGGAGACCGAGCTGATTCCCGAGCACTTCGCGACGTTCGGCGATCACCTGCCCGAGGGCCTGTGGGAGGAGTACCACGCCCTGGTGGAACGGCTGGACTGAGGACGAGAGGCCGGCGCCCGCAGGATGGGCGTCGGCCGTATGTCACCTTCCGGTCCCCATGTCGGGACGTAACGGCAACCTCGCCGAGGGGGCGGGCACACTCCGGGGGCGGGATAATTGCGGGGGTGTCTACGCCCTGGAGTGAGGGGCGCGAAGGGGAGGCCTCCATGGGCGCGCGCGATCTCCTGTACCGGCTGTACGAGCGCAGGCTCGAGGCCAAGCTGTCCACCGACCAGATCCCGCGGCACGTCGGCGTCATCGTGGACGGCAACCGCCGCTGGGCGAGGGCCATGGGGCTGCGCGACGTCAGCCACGGCCACCAGAAGGGCGGGGAGAAGATCTCCGAGCTCCTGCTGTGGTGCAGGGAGGCCGGAGTCGAGGTCGTCACGGTGTGGCTGCTGTCCAGCGACAACCTCACCCGCCCCAAGGAAGAGCTCGACCCGCTCATGGAGATCATCGAGGACACGGTCCTGGGCCTGGTCGCCGGCGGCTGGCATGTGAACACGATGGGCGCTCTGGACCTTTTGCCCGATCGTACGGCCCGAATCCTTAAAGATGCGAAAGAAGTGACATCACGGCGGCCTGGGCTGATTGTGAACGTTGCGGTTGGGTATGGAGGAAGGCGTGAGATCGCTGATGCGGTGCGCTCCCTCCTCCAGGAGCACGCCAGCAAGGGCGCGAGCATCGAGGAGCTTGTCGAAGTCCTCGACGTGGAGCACATCGCGGAGCATCTCTACACGCGCGGCCTCCCCGACCCGGATCTCATCATCCGGGCTTCGGGAGAGCAGCGGCTCTCCGGATTCCTGCTCTGGCAGAGCGCCCACTCCGAGTTCTACTTCTGCGAGGCCTACTGGCCTGACTTCCGCAAAGTCGACTTTCTGCGGGCTCTCCGGTCCTACGCCGCGCGGCACCGGCGGTACGGCAACTGAAACTCCTTGTGAACACCCCTACCTCGCCATGCTCGGGCTGTTGGGTAGGGGGAGTCCACGACGTACCGTAAGTAGTAGGCAGTTCCTTCGGCCTACTTCGGGAAAGGGTCCGTCCTTGCGTCGCACGCGTGCGAGGAGGGCCGGGCACCGGCGCCGCCTCGTGCGGGTGGGGGTGGGGTACCGGTCCCGGTCCGTTCACCACCTCATCTGGCAGGGCGCTGCACTCTGGCGCCCGGGGGAGAACGCGTGGCAGTGTCCTCTAGCAATTCGTCCACAACCTCGCGCGGTGGCACGCCGGCCAAGCGCACGTACATTGTGGACACCTCTGTCCTCCTGGCCGACCCGGCGGCGATGGGCCGCTTCGCCGAACACGAGGTAGTACTACCGATCGTCGTCATCACGGAACTGGAGGCAAAGCGGCACCATCCTGAGCTGGGGTACTTCGCCAGGAAGGCGCTTCGCTTCCTCGACGACCTTCGTGTACGGCACGGCAGGCTGGACGAGCCAATGCCCATAGGCGAGGGGACCATCAGGGTAGAGCTCAACCACAGCGATCCCGCGATCCTGCCGGCCGGTTTCCGGCTCGGCGACAACGACACCCGCATCCTCACCGTGGCGCGCTCGCTGGCGGCCGAGGGGTGTGACGTGGTGCTGGTGTCCAAGGACCTGCCGATGCGGGTCAAGGCGGCCTCGATCGGCCTGGCCGCCGAGGAGTACCGCGCCGACCTCGTCGTGGAGTCCGGCTGGACCGGTATGGCCGAGCTGCAGGTGACCACCGAGGACGTGGGGGCCCTCTTCGACGGCGGCACCGTCGAGCTCGAGGAGGCTCGCGAACTGCCCACCCACACCGGCCTGCGGCTGCTGTCCACCCGCGGCTCGGCCCTCGGCCGGGTGCTCCCCGACAAGTCGGTCCGCCTGGTCCGCGGCGACCGCGAGGTCTTCGGCCTGCACGGCCGCTCCGCCGAGCAGCGCATCGCCCTGGAACTCCTGATGGACCCCGAGGTGGGCATCGTCTCCCTCGGCGGCCGCGCCGGCACCGGCAAGTCCGCCCTGGCGTTGTGCGCCGGCCTGGAGGCCGTCCTGGAGCGCCGCCAGCACCGCAAGGTCATCGTCTTCCGCCCCCTGTACGCCGTCGGCGGCCAGGAACTCGGCTACCTCCCCGGCTCGGAGAACGAGAAGATGGGCCCCTGGGCCCAGGCCGTCTACGACACCCTCGGCGCCGTGACCACCCCCGAAGTGATCGAGGAGGTCCTCGACCGCGGCATGCTGGAAGTCCTCCCCCTGACCCACATCCGCGGCCGCTCCCTCCACGACGCCTTCGTGATCGTCGACGAGGCCCAGTCCCTGGAACGTGGCGTCCTCCTGACGGTCCTCTCCCGGATCGGCGCCAACTCCCGGGTGGTCCTCACCCACGACATCGCCCAGCGCGACAACCTGAGAGTGGGCCGCCACGACGGCGTAGTGGCCGTAGTCGAGAAACTCAAGGGCCACCCACTCTTCGCCCACATAACCCTGACCCGCTCCGAACGCTCCCCAATCGCCGCCCTGGTAACCGAAATGCTGGAAGACATCACCGTCTAACCACCCCACCAACAACCACCGGCCTCCGACCCACAGGCCCCCAGCGTCCCGCCACCTCGGCCCCCACCGGCGCCGAGGCAGCGGGACGCTGTACGCCGAACCCAGCACGGCCCTACGGCGGCAAACCCCCTCGTGCCGGCCCCCGGGAGGCCGCCCTACGGCGGCAAACTCGCGCGTGTCGGCCCCTGGGAAGCCGCTCTACGGCGGCAAGCTCGCGCGTGCCGCCCCCGGGAAGCCGCCTTACGGCGGCAAACCCGTGCGTGCCGGCCCTCCCGGGAAATGGTCCTCGCGGGAGGACGCGCTCCGCGCGGGAGGCGCAAGGGCTGTGCTCATGCGGGGGACACCCCCGCACCCCCGAGCCTGCCGGGCTCACCTGCGCCGCCGTGACGCGTTCCGTGAGGCCGGTGTTCCGCCGTACGGCGGCGCCGTTTTCGCCGTACCACGTCCCACCGTCTCGGCGCCGATTAGACGAGCCCCGACGAGGCGACGACGCTTCGCGGCGCCGGGGCTTCGTGGCGGTGGCGCCATACGGCGGGCAACCCGATGTCCGTGGACGCCCACGGACATGGTCCTCGCGGACGGCGCTCCGCGCGGGAGGCGCTAGGGCTGTTGTCCTGCGGGGGACACCCCCCGCACCCCCGAGCCTGCCGGGCTCATCCTGCGCCACCGTGACGCGTTCCGTGAGGCCGGTGTTCCGCCGTACGGCGGCGCCGTTTTCGCCGTACCACGTCCCACCGACCCGGCGCCGATTAGACGAGCCCCGACGAGGCGACGACGCTTCCCCGCGCCGGGGCTTCGCGGCGCCGCCGCACGGCGGGCAAGCCGGTGTACAGCGGGCAGCCGGTGTACAGCGGGCAGCCGGTGTCCGTGGGCGCCTCAGGCGGCGGCGATCACGTCTTGGCTCGCCGGTCGACTAGGGGAGTGGGGTCAGTACCAGCCGACGGACTGGGAGTGGGCCCAGGCGCCGCACGGGGACTTGTAGCGGGCGGCGATGTAGCCGAGGCCCCACTTGATTTGGGTGGCGGCGTTTACCTGCCAGTCGCTGCCGGCGCTGGCCATTTTGCTTCCGGGCAGTGCTTGGGGGATGCCGTAGGCGCCGCTGCTGCGGTTCATCGCTCGTTCGTTCCAGTGGCTTTCCTTGTCCCAGAGCTTCTCCAGGCAGCCCCACTCGCCTGACCAGCCCTTGGCGGCGGCCATCTTCTGGCCTAGTGCCTTGTTGCTGCCGGGGTTGGGGCGGGAACCGGGGGGGAAGTTCGCGGGGTCGAAGCCGGCGCCGCCGGGGGCCTTTCTGACGATCTTGACGGGATCGAAGTCGGGCTTCTTCTCGCGAGCTGCCTTGATGGCCTGTGCGCGCTGGGCCTGCGCGGCGGCGGCCTTCAAGGCGTCGGTCTCGGGGTCGGGTGCCAGAGGGTTGTCCAGCATGCGGGCCAGTTCGGGCAGGGTGATGCCGTCCTTGGGTGCCGCGGCGTTGTCTTTCATCGTCTTGATCGCGTAGGCGCCCATTCCGGCCAGTACGGCCAGCGTCAGGCCGATGACCGCGATTCGCTTCGGGGTCAGCAGGGAGCCACTGCGGGCGCGCCCGCGTGGTGGCGGCGGGGGGGGCTGGTTCTCGTCCCGCCTGGACCGCCTGTCCCGCAACTGCTGACCTGAGCTCACGGCCTATGAGCTTGCCGTGACCTGGGGGGTGGTTCGCAACCGATACGTGAAAGTTGTTTGACCATCTCTTGGTGCGAGAGTGACCAAACCCTTGTCTTACGTGCGGATATTTCGCCCGTTGTGATTTTCGTCACACTGGGGAGAAAGATCCGCCCTCCGGACCCCCGGACCGGAGGGCGGAACGATGTCCGCGCACAGCGCCGCCAACCCACCGGATCGGCGGCGACACCGGCATCCCGCGGCAGGTGACCCGGGATCGGGTACGGACCTCCCCAGCCTGACGCGCCCACTATGGGGTTTCCGTGAGCACCGCGTCACAGTTCCATGACATAGGAGGGCATGCCGGGATCTGCGGAATACTGTTCGGGTGGCTGGCATCCTCCTCGTCGAAGACGACCCGTCCGTTCGTACGGGCCTTGAGCTGGCGCTCACCCGCCAAGGCCACTCCGTCACGTCCTACGCCACCGGCGAGGAGGCACTGGACCACGTACGCGCACGCCGTCCCGAGATCGTCATCCTCGACGTCATGCT
Source organism: Sphaerisporangium aureirubrum (assembly GCF_042658925.1). Classification (NCBI taxonomy): domain Bacteria; kingdom Bacillati; phylum Actinomycetota; class Actinomycetes; order Streptosporangiales; family Streptosporangiaceae; genus Sphaerisporangium; species Sphaerisporangium aureirubrum. Next base: position 51,843 of record NZ_JBHSRF010000016.1, on the reverse strand, counting down.
GCCCGGCATCGACGGCGTGGAGGTGTGCCGCCGCATCCGCAGGCTCGACTCCCTGCCGATCATCCTGCTGACCGCCCGCGGCGACGACCTCGACACCGTGGTCGGGCTGGAGGCCGGCGCCGACGACTACGTGGTCAAGCCCGTCGAGCCCCGCGTGCTGGACGCACGCATCCGCGCCGTCCTGCGCCGCCTGGAGTCCGCGGCGGCCGACCGGATCAGCTTCGGCGACCTCGTGGTGGACCGCGGCGCCCTGAAGGTCACCCTGGACGGCCGGGAGATCCACCTCACCCCCACCGAACTGCGGCTGCTGCTCGAACTGGTCCGCCACCCCGGCCAGGTGCTCAACCGCCGCTACCTGCTGCGCGCCGTGTGGGACCACAACCACGTGGCCGACTCCCGCCTCGTGGACGCCTGCGTCCAGCGCATCCGCGCCAAGATCGAACCCGTGCCCGCCGAGCCGATGTACATCCACACCGTGCGCGGGTTCGGATATCGCTTCAGCCCGCCATGACCGGCCGCCTGCGGCGTCCCACCGGGCTACGCGGCCGGCTGGTCGTCACGTTCATCCTGGTCGCGGTCACGGCCTCGGCCCTGGTGGCGGGCATCGGCTATCAGCTCGTACGCCGGGCGCTGCTGGACCGCGCCGAGAACAGCGCCACCGCCGACGTGCGCGACGTGCTGGAACGCATCTCCCTGCCGGTGGGCACCAGCGACCTGCTGTGGCCGCCGTCCGTCATCACCGACCGCGACCTCGAGGACCTGGTCGACTCGCTCGGCGGCCCGGACCGCCAGGTGATCCTCGAGTACGGCGACCAGGAGCGGCTCAGCGCCGGTTCCAGCCTCGGGTTGACCGACGTGCCCGCCGAGTTCCGCAGGGTGGCCACCACGCGGCTCGTCCGGCAGCGGATGCTGATCCACGACCAGCCGTGGCTGCTCATCGGCACCCAGGTGCACCGGCTGACCGGCTCGGGCGCGGTACGGCCCACCGGGATGACGGTCTACGTGTTCCTCTCCCTCCGGGAGGAGGAAGGTGTCCTCGTCCGGCTGCGGATCGCGCTGGCCCAGGCGGGCGGCATCACCCTGGCCATCGCGCTCACCGTCGCCCTCGTGTCGGCGCGCAGCGTCCTGCTGCCGGTGCGCCGCCTCGGCGAGGCCGCACGGGCCCTCGGCGCGGGCCGCCTGGACACCCGCCTCCCCGTCCACGGCCAGGACGAGCTGGCCCGCCTGACCGCCACGTTCAACGACACCGCGTCCGCGCTGGAGCAGACCGTCTCGGAGTTGCGGGCCCTGGAGGCGATGTCCCGGCGCTTCGTGGCCGACGTGTCGCACGAGCTGCGCACCCCGCTCACCGCCATGACCGCCGTCACGGACATGCTCACCGAGGAGGCCGACCGGCTGCCTCCCGACGCGGGCAAGGCCGTGGACCTGGTGGTGCGGGAGATCAACCGGCTGCGGATACTGGTGGAGAACCTCATCGAGGCCAGCAGGCTCGACTCCGGCACCGTGGTCCTGAGCAGGGATAACGTGGACATCGGGGTGGCGCTGGCCGACTGCCTGGAGATCCGCGCCTGGACGGGCCGGGTACGGCTGGACGTGCCGCCCGGCCTGTCGTTCTCGGTGGACCCACGGCGCTTCGACGTGATCGTGGCCAACCTGACCGGCAACGCCCTCAGCCACGGCGCGCCCCCCGTGACGGTGTCCGCGCGCACCACCGCCGCCGGCCTGGAGGTGCGGGTGCGGGACCGGGGGAAGGGCATCCCGCGGCACGCGCTGCCGCACGTGTTCGACCGGTTCTTCAAGGTGGAGGCCGGCCGGGCACGCGGCGAGGGCAGCGGCCTCGGCCTCGCCATCGCCAAGGCCAACGCCGAACTGCACGGGGGCACCATCGAGGTCCGCGTGGTGGACCCCGGAACGCTGTTCACGGTACGGATCCCATGGCCGTGACCCGCCGGGACCTGACACGCTGGAACCGCATGCGCCGGGATCTGACGCACCGGGATCTGATGCGTTGGAACCGCATGCGCTGGAACCTGACGCACTGGGATCTGACGCGCTGGAACCTGGCCTTCTGGAAGCTGGCCCGCTTGCGCCGATCCGTCCGCACGGCCTGGATGCTGGTGCCGTTCCTGGTGGCGGCGGCGTGCGGTGTGGACCCGTCCGACCTCGCCGACATCGGCCCCGCGCCCGTGATCAGTGCCCGGGGCGCGTCCGCCAACGTCTACATCCTCCGCGACGGCCGCCTGACGCCGCGCAACGTTCCCACCGCCTCCGACACCGTGCAGGATGTCCTCACCGCCCTGTTCCAGGCGGGCAAGGGCCCGCCGGGAGGCGGCACCGCGCTGAACGGCTTCCGGCTGGAGCAGAGCGTCCTCGGCCGGTACGGCGTGGAGCGGGGCGTGCGCAACGACCCCGAGAACCCGGTGGGCCTGCGGCTGCACGTGATCGTCTACGGCGCCGGCGAGCTCTCCAGGACCGCGATGGCCCAGATCACCTGCACCGCCCGCCTGCGCGAGGAGATCTGGGCCGTCAAGATCACCCAGACCACCTCGAAGGGCCCGCTGGCCCTGGGCGAGCACACCTGCCGCGAGTACCACGACCTGGCCGCGCCGGACGTGAATCTGCCCCCGTGACGGCCGCCGGGCGGGCGGCCCAGGCGTGCGCGAACTCTTAGTCAGGGTTGTTCGAGGGTTCGGCAAGTCTGACGGCCTTCGCCCGGGGCGCGGCGCACGCTGGCGCGCATGGGTGTGAAGGTCAGCGTGGTGGTGCCGGTGTCCGAGCCAGGCCCGGACGATGACGCGTTCGACGCGTGCGTGCGATCGCTGCTGGAGCAGACGATGCCGTCGGACGAGTATGAGGTGATCTTCGCGGACGACAGGTCCGGCGACGGGACCCGGGAGCGGCTGGACGCCGTCGCGGCGGTACGCCCCAACGTGCGGGTCCTGCACCTGGAACACACCGGAACCCCGGCGCGGGGCCGCAACGTCGGGCTGGCCGTCGCGAGCGGGGAGTACGTCTACCTGCTCGGGCAGCGCGACCGGCTGGAGCGGGTGGCGCTGGAGACGATGTACCGCGCCGCCGTGGAGGCGGACGCGGACGTGCTGATCGGGCGCCTGGTACGCGGCGACGACCCGCCGTCCCGGGCGTTCGCCCGCAACCGGGAGCGGGCCGACCTGTTCCGGGACCGCCTGCTCGCGCTGCCCACGGCGCACAAGCTCTTCCGCCGCGCGTTCCTGGACTCCCGGGAGATCCGCTTCCCCGACATCGAGCCCGAGATGTCCGAGCAGGCGTTCGTCGTCAAGGCGTACCTCACCGCCAAGGTCGTCGCCGTCCTCGCCGACCAGGTGTGCTGCCACCTCGGCCGCGCCCGCCCCTCCGAGGCCACTCCGCTCGCGCGCGCCGCCGGGGTGCGCGCGGTGCTGGACGTCATCGACGAGTACAGCGACCCCGGGGACCAGCGCGACCGCCTGTACGCCCACTGGTTCCGCACCGGCGTGCTGCGCCCCCTCGGCGGGCGCCGCCTGCTGTCGGCGACCGTCGGCAGGCGCGCCGGCCTGTTCGCCGCCTTGCGCGACCTCACCCTGGAACGGTTCCCGCCGGAGCTGGACGGCCACCTGCCGGTCCATCTGCGCGCCCGGGCACTTCTCCTCAGATCGGGGCAACTCGGGCGCCTGGTGGCCCTCAACGAGGCCGCCACGGGCACCTCACTGCACGCCGAGCTTCGCGACGTCCGCTGGGACGAGAGCATCCTGACCCTCGACCTCGCCGTGGAGATCGTGTCGTCCGACGGCGAGCCCGTGACGTTCGCGGCGGCCGGCGACCGTCTGCTGTGGACCCCGCCCCTCGACGACCTCACCCTGCCCCCCGCGCTGGCCGACGTCACCGAGGCCGTGGACAAGGCCCGCATAGAGGTCTACATCCGCCACACCGGCAACGGCCTGATCTTCTTCATCCCCGTCACCGGCGAGGTCTGCCGCTCGCAGGAGAACGACCGCGTCCGCGTCTGGGCCGTGGGCCGCGCCAGGCTGGACGTGGGCTCCGCGGCCCTCGGCCGTCCGCTGCGCGCAGGCGAGTGGGAGGTCCACGTCCGCATGCACGGCGGCGCCCAGCAGGCCCGCACCCGCGTGGCCGGCCACCGCGGCGCCCAGCTCAGCTGCGTGGGCGTCCTGGCGGGCCACCCCCGCAAGCTCGTCATCCCCTGCTGGTCCGAACAGAAGGAACTGAGCGTCTACGTGGAGCCCAAGTCCTTCGCCGACTCCATCGTCCTGGTCTCCCCAGGCGCCTCGGTCACCCACCGCGACGGCGAGGTCTTCATCGTCCTCCCCGTCCCTTACGTTCCCCCCAGCGGCGGTCCTCCCGCCGAGCTGGTCCTCCGCCAGGCCACCGCCCGCGCCCGCACCATCACCGTCCCCGCCCTGGTGGAACCAGGCGTCCCCGGCCGTTTCCCCGGCCAGCTGGTGGCCAAGGTCCCCGTGGGCCGCCTCCCCTCCGAAGGCCATCTGACCCCGGGCATCTGGACCCCCCACCTGAAAATCGACGCCCAAGAATCCCCGCTGCGCTTCGCCATAGACCTGACCAGATCCCGCCGCGCCCGAGTCCGCCCCACCACCGACCCCACGACCCTCACCCCCCGCCCCTCCCCCCTGACCCGCCTCCTGTCCCACCTCCCCGGCGGCCACCTGACCACCCGAGCCCTGCAAAAACTCCGCACCCGCTACCTCCCCCCACCTCCCTGACGACTCGCCTCGGCCTCCTCAACTTTCAAGGCCAACCGGTAACTGTCCGCATTCGGACAATCGCAGTTCGTGTCCGCTTCCACTGCGTATGATCAGCCGTCATCGTGGAGGAGGTGGCATGTGCCGGGTAGTCCCACAGTCAAACGCCGACGTCTCAGTGCAGAACTCATCCAGCTCCGCGAACGAGCCGGGCTGACCCATGACGAAGTGTGCAGAAGGCTTGAATGGTCACGCGGTCGCCTAACGCACATGGAGCAGAACAAATGGACGCGACCGGATATCGGCAACATACGACTGCTTCTCGATCTGTACAGCGTTTCCGATGCCAATATCCGTGAAGCCATTCTGAACCTGGCCCGCCAGTCCCGGGAACGAGGTTGGTGGCAGAGCTACCGAGACGTCTTCCGCGGAAGCCTGCCCGGCTTCGAGGCCGAAGCCAGCCAGATGCGCATGTACGAGATCGCCCTGATCCCCGGCCTGCTCCAGACAGAGGCCTACGCCACAGCGATCTTCCGGGCCGGATACGGCCTTCAAGCCGGAGAAGCGGCCGTACCCCGCCGCGTTCAGGGCCGGATGGCCCGCCAGGCGATCCTGACCAGGGACGATCCTCCACGACTGTGGGCGGTGATCGACGAGGCCGCGCTGGTGAAGCCGGTCGGCGGCACTCAGGTCATGCGCGAGCAGCTGGAACACCTCGTCGAGATGGCGAGGCGCCCCAACATCACCATCCAGGTACTCCCGACCATGGTGGGCGCCCACGCGGCCATGGCATGCGGTTTCGTCATCCTCGACTTCCCCGGCGACCTCGACCCGTCGATCGTGTACCTGGAGACCTTCACCGACAGCCTGTTCCTGGAGCGCCCAGACGAGGTCCAGACGTACGCATTGCTCCATAATCGAGGTGTGTCGGTGGCGCTGACCGCGGATGAGTCGATCGCCTACGTCACCGCGCTGACCGCTCGTCTACCGCAGGAGTAGGGGTCAGAGATGGACCGTCCCCCTTCGATGTCCACGTGGAGCAAGAGCACCTACAGCGGCATGCAGGAGAACTGCCTGGAAGTGGCCGTCCTCGCCGGCACGGGTCGCGCCGTCCGGGACAGCAAGAATCCCGGCGGCCCGGTGCTCGGCGTCACCGATGACGGGTGGAGAGCGTTCGTCAGCGGAATCAAGGGCTACCACCTGGCATGACCGCCCTCCGGCCGGGTGTGCGGGTCGTCACCTCAGGCTGTCGGGGGAGTGGTCATGCGAAGGACGTCCAGGGCGGTGTCCAGTTGGTGTTCGGTGAGTTTGCCTGACTTCACGTGGCCGCGTTCGATGGTCACCTGCTTGATGGTCTTGCGTTCCTTCAGAGCCTGTTTGGCGATGGCGGCGGCCTCTTCGTAGCCGACATAGCGGTTCAGGGGGGTGACGACCGAGGGGGAGCTTTCGGCGTATTCGCGGAGGCGGTCTGGGTTGGCGGTCAGGCGGTGGACGCAGCGGTCCGCCAGGAGGCGGCTCACGGAGGTCAGGAGGCGGATCGATTCCAGGACGTTCCTGGCTATCACCGGCATCATGACGTTGAGTTCGAAGTTGCCGGAAGCGCCGGCGAAGGTCACGGCGGTGTCGTTGCCGATGACCTGGGCGGCGACCATGCAGGCGGCTTCGGGGACCACGGGGTTGACCTTGCCGGGCATGATCGAGGAGCCGGGCTGAAGGTCGGGAAGGTTGATCTCCCCCAGGCCGGCGCGCGGGCCGGAGCCCATCCAGCGGAGGTCGTTGGCGATCTTGTTGATGGAGACGGCGGCCACTTTGAGCTGGCCGGAGAGCTCGACCAGTGCGTCCCGGGCGCCTTGGGCCTCGAAGTGGTCCCTGGCCTCGGCGAAGGGGAGGCCGGTGGCTTCCTTCAGTTTCTCGATGACCTTGCCGGCGAAGCCGGGTGGGGTGTTGATGCCGGTGCCGACGGCGGTGCCTCCCAGGGGGAGCTCGGCCAGGCGGGGGAACGTCGAGCGGATGCGCAGGCCGGCGTTCTCGATCTGGGTGGCGTAGCCGCCGAACTCCTGGCCGAGGGTGACGGGGGTGGCGTCCATCAGGTGGGTGCGGCCGGCCTTGACGGTCTTGTCGAACTCGACGGACTTCTGGCGCAGGGCCACGGCCAGGTGTTCCAGGGCGGGGAGCAGCTCGTAGACGACGTCGACCATCGCGGCCACGTGGATGGACGTGGGGAAGACGTCGTTGGAGGACTGGGAGGCGTTGACGTGGTCGTTGGGGTGCACCGGGCGGCCCAGGCGTTTCTCGGCCAGGGTGGCCACGACCTCGTTGACGTTCATGTTGGACGAGGTGCCCGAGCCGGTCTGGAAGACGTCCACCGGGAACTCGCCGTTCCACTCGCCCTCGGCGACGTCGGTGGCGGCCTCGGAGATGGCTTCGGCCAGGTCGGAGGGCAGTACGCCCAGCTCGCCGTTCACCTCGGCGGCCACGGCCTTGATCAGTCCCAGTGCCGCTATGTGCGCGGGTTCGAGGCCGCGCCCGGAGACGGGGAAGTTCTCCACGGCCCGCTGCGTCTGCGCCCGCCATTTGGCCGTGGCGGGGACCCGTACCTCGCCCATCGAGTCGTGTTCGATCCGGAAATCTTCCATACCCCCAGTCTTGCCCCAGGAGTCGCCGCGTGCGTGGCCCCGGGTGGCCTGACCGGTTTACGAGCCACCGGGGGTGTCGGTGCGGGCGGGACGGAAGGAGGAGAGGACGGAGGTGAGCTGGGGGCGGTGGGCAGGCCAGTCGGCCTCGGGGGTGGACCAGTAGATGGCGTAGCTGGAGCCACCGGGGACGGCCACCCAGCGGGAGAAGACACGCGCCTGGCCGTTCGGGGCGGCGTAGGTGAACTCCCAGTCGGCGACGTCGGTGCCGGTGTACGGGGAGGGGCTGGTCTGGGCGATCCTGATGCGCTTGTAGCCGGGGTAGGTGCCGGCGGCGATGGCCCTGGCCTCGGCGGCGCGGACGGTGGCGAGGATGTCGGTGCTGCCGTTGGGGGACTGGCTGACGCGGATGGAGCGGGCGTCGCCGTCGGCGGTGAAGTTCACCGTGCGGCCCCGGGGGACGTCCTGCAGTTTGGCGGGGATGTCGATCACGAAGCCGGTGCTGTCGGTATGGCGGCGCAGGCCTTGGGCGGGTTCGGCGTTCGCTCCCGGGCCTGAGGAGGCCGGGGCGGAGTCGGACACGGTGGCGGTGGCGGTGGCCGGGCCCGAGGCGTCGCCCGAGGCCGGGCTGGAGGCGGCGGGGGTGCTGCCGGGGCCGGTGGCGCCGCTCTTGGAGCTGGAGAGGGCGGCGGCGGCCAGCATGATGATCGTGCCCAGGCCCAGGAGGGCGATGATCACCAGCACGATCATGCCCACGGGGCTGCTGGTGCGGGGGGTGGCGGTGCCCTGGAAGCTGAACAGGTCGGTGCCGAGGCCGCCCGCGTCCCGGACCGTGCGCGTGTCCTGTCCGGCGTCGCCTGCCTCCGGTGCGCCGGACGGCGTCCACGGGCCCGCTGCCGGGTGTGCCGCCTGTGCGGGTCCTGGCTGGGGGCGGGGGCCGGTGGGGGCGTCGAAAGGGATTCCAGGAGGGGCGCCGGGTACGGCGGGGCGGGGCGGGGTGGTGAAGGAAGTTCCGGGCGTGGGCCGGGGCCCGCCGGGCGGGGGGGTGTGGGGGCGGAGCGGGGGTGCGGAGATGGGGGCCGGGCGGCTTGCCGAGGGCGGTACGCCGGGTGCCTGCGGCCGAGGAGGTGAACCGGCCGGGGGGGACGGCTGGAACAGGGATCCGCCGCGGGAGGGCGGTCCGCTGGGGGCGGGCGTCGGCTCGCCAGGTGTCGTCGGTCTGGAAGGGGGCCCGGTGGGTGCCGGGGGTCGGGGTCCTGCCCGGCCGGGGGCCGGGGCGGAGGGGGGCGCCGAGGTGATCGGGGGGAGCCCGATCATGGTGGGCTGGTCGTCGTCCTCCACTGGCGGGGGTGACGTGGTGGGGCTGGGGATGCGGAGGCCGCCCTTGGGCCGGATGACGGTGATCGTCTGGTTGGGGTCGACGTCCGTCGGTTCCTCGTCGGCCCGTGCGGCGGCCGGGCGGGTGACCGGCGGTGTCTGCGCGTCCACACCCGAGCCGGGCGACGACATACGTCCGAGCTTGCCCGCCTGAGTAGTGCGTGCTGGAGGGGCGGAGGGCGCGCCGCCACCCGGCGTGCCGGCGCCTGATGTGCGGCCGCCTGACGTGCCGGCGCTGCCCGGTGTGGCGGGTGTCGGGGCCGTGGGGGTGCCGCCTCGGGGTGGGGTGGTGGGGCGGGCGGATGGGCCGGGTCCGGGTGGGGCGGTGGGGGAGCCGTTGGGGGCGGTGGACGGGCCGGGCCGGGCGGGGCCGGGTGCGGCGGCGGGGCGGGACGGCGCGTTTGCCGGGGGGCTGGATGACGGGGCCGGGGTGGTGGCTCTGGATGGGCTGGGGGAGGCCGGGCGGGGTGGGGCTTGTTTGCCGGGGGTGCGGGCCACGGTGTGGAGCATTGAGGTGGCCTGGGAGGCGGTCAGGCGTTGGGTGTAGTCCTTGTGGAGGAGGGCCTCCAGGACGGGGCGGAGGGGGCCGGCCTGGGTGGCGGGTTCGGCTTCCTCGGTCATCAAAGCGGCGAGGGTCTCGCTGACGGTGCGGCGCTCGTAGGCGGGGCGGCCTTCCACGGCGAAGTAGAGGGTGGCGCCCAGCGACCACATGTCGGACTCGGGGCCGGTGTGGTCGCCGCGGGCCCGTTCAGGGGCCGTGTAGCCGGGGGAGCCGATGACCATGCCGGTCTTGGTGATGTTGGGGTCGCCCTCGGCCTTGGCGATGCCGAAGTCGGTGAGGACGACGCGGCCGGTCTCGGTGAGCAGGACATTGCCGGGCTTGACGTCGCGGTGGAGGATGCCCTGCTCGTGTGCGGCGCCGAGCGCGCCCAGCAGATCCAGCCCGATCTCGGCGACCAGCCGGGGCGGCAGGGGCCCCTCCTCGTCGATCACCTGCTCCAGCGAACGCGCCTCGACAAGCTCCATGACGATCCACGGCCGCCCGTCCACCACGATCGTGTCGTGCACCGTCGCCACAGAAGGATGAGCGATCTTCGCCGCCGACCGCCCCTCCCGGATCATACGTTCCCGCAGCTCGGCGCGCTGCTCCTTGTTCAGTCCGGAGTCCTGGCGGATCTCCTTGATGGCCACGTCCCGGTCCAGCAGGCGGTCGTGCGCACGCCACACAGTGCCCATCGTGCCTCGGCCGAGGGGAGTGACCAGCTCGTACCTGTCGGCGAGGAGCCGCGGCTGCTGTTCCGGCATGAGTAAGAAGATAGCGATACCAGCTTGATAATTGCTTTCGCCGCACTTACCGCACCAAATCGGTGTGGCGTCCCCCACCCACGAGCTCGGGTGGGCCACAGTCGACAAGCTCACGTCCCGCGGGCCGGTGCGATCGACGCACGCCCTTGCATCGTTGCTGCCGCTGGCCCCGACGCAGATTGCCCTGGTCCCGCCGACTCGCCGCCGCGCCCCGTCGGGGTCGTCTTACCGGCGCCGGGTCGGTGTACGGCGAATACGGCGCCGCTGTACGGCGAGACACCGACCTAAGGGAAGTCATCGTGGCGAGGCACGATGAGCCCGGCAGGCCCGTCGCTTCGTCGCTTCGTCGGCGTCGGCGTCGGCGTCGGCGCAGCCCGTTGCCCTGTCGGGGGTCGTCTTACCGGCGCCGGGTCGGTGGGACGGTGTACGGCGAATACGGCGCCGCTGTACGGCGAGATACCGGCCTAAGGGAAGCCATCGTGGCGGTGCACGATGAGCCCGGCAGGCTCGTCGCCTCCTCGGCGCTCGCGTCGGCGACGGCGACGGCGGAGCCCGTTGCCCCGTCGGGGGTCGTCTTACCGGCGCCGGGTCGGTGGGACGGTGTACGGCGAATGCGGCGCCGCTGTGCGGCGAGACACCGATCCAATAGAACCCGTTGTGGCGAAGCACGATGAGCCCGGCAGGATCGGGGGTGCGGGGGTTTCCCCCGCATGAGAACAGCCCTTGCGCCTTTCCGCGCGAAGCGCGCCCTCCGCGAGGACCATTTCACCGGCGCTGCACACACGACGGGTTGTCCGCCGTACGGCGGCGCCGAGTTCGCCGTACTACGTCTCGCCGACCCGGCGCCGGCTGGGGTGGGACAGCAGACCGACGGGCAGTCGGCTAGCGGGGGTCGCGGCGGAAGGCTGAGATGAGTCCCAGGAAGGCTTGGGTGAGGCGTTGTAGGAAGGTGGTGGGGGTGGGGCCGGGGGAGGAGCGGCGGCGGTTGGACGAGGGGTCGGGGGACTTGCGGTGGAGGCCTTCTATGGGGCGGCGTTGGTTGCGGGGGACGGGGGTGCCGTTGCCGGGTGGGGGGACGTAGATGGCTCGGTCGGCGCGGTGCTGGCCGCGGTGGGAGGTGCGGCGGGGGGCCGACGGGGTTCCCGGCGGGGTTCCCGTGAAGGGGAAGGCGGCGGACTGGGGGTGGCCGGTGGGCTGGTTGGCGGAGCGGGCGTTGCCGGAGCGCTGGGCGGGTGGTCTGTTCATGGGGGACATCGCGGCGGCGATCTGGGAGCCGCGGGAGCGGTGGGCAGGGCCGCCCAGGGGCTCCTCGGCGGAGCCGCCCGCGGCGACGCGGGCGAGCATCAGGGACGCCCGGCCCTCGTCCAGGCGCGCGGCGGGGTCGATCTGCAGCAGGCCGTGCAGGACGGGGGCCAGCGGGCCGGCCAGCTGCATGGGGATGGGCTCGCCGCTGGTGAGGGCGGCCAGGGCCGCGGCGGCGGTGCGGCGGCCGTGCAGGCCCCGGCCTTCCACGGCGGTGTAGAGGGTGGCGCCCAGGGACCACAGGTCGGCCGCGGAGCTGGCGCGGTCGCCGAGGACCCGCTCGGGGGCGATGTACCCGGCGGAGCCCAGCACGATCCCGGCCTGGGTGATCGAGGTGTCGCCCTCCAGGGCGGCGAGGCCGAAGTCGGTGAGCACGGCGCGGTCCTCGGTCACCAGGACGTTGCTCGGCTTGACGTCGCGGTGCAGGATGCCCTTGGCGTGTACGGCCCGCAGCGCGCCGAGCACCTGGTGCCCGATCTCGGCGACCCGGCGGGGCGGCAGCGGGCCCTCCTGCCGCACCAGCTCGTCCAGGGACTGTGCGTGCAGCAGCTCCATGACGATCCAGGGACGGTCGTCCTCGGTGATGACGTCGAAGACCGTGATGACCGACGGGTGGGCGACCTTCGCGGTGGCCCTGCCTTCACGTTCGGTCCTGGCGCACAGCTCGGCCCGCAGCTCCTCGTCCAGCACGAGGGGCAGTCTGACTTCCTTGACAGCCACATCCCGGCCCAGAAGACCGTCGTGGGCACGCCAAACAGTGCCCATGCCGCCACGGCCGATCGGCTCAAGGAGCCGATATCGCGAGGCTAGCTCGTATCCGGACGGGGCGCGCATGGGTGGCAGCTTACCGATTTGTTCTTCGTCGCCTGTAGAGGCCATGCCGAATCTCTGTTGAGATCCTCTGTCAGGATCAGTCAGATTCTGCGACCGATGGTGAGCACCGGGCCGGTGGTGTCCTGGAAGAAGTCGTCTCCCTTGTCGTCCACCACGATGAACGCCGGGAAGTCCTCGACCTCGATCTTCCACACCGCCTCCATGCCGAGCTCCGGATACTCCAGCACCTCGACCTTGCGGATGCAGTCCTGGGCGAGCCGCGCGGCGGGCCCGCCGATGGAGCCGAGGTAGAAGCCGCCGTGCGCCTTGCAGGCGTCGGTGACCTGCTTGGACCGGTTGCCCTTGGCTAGCATGACCAGCGAGCCGCCGGCGGCCTGGAAGCGCTCGACGTAGGAGTCCATGCGCCCGGCGGTGGTCGGGCCGAAGGAGCCGGAGGCGTAGCCGGTGGGGGTCTTGGCGGGGCCGGCGTAGTAGACGGCGTGGTCCTTGAGGTACGCGGGCATCTCCCCGCCGGCGTCCAGCAACTCGGCGATCTTGGCGTGCGCGATGTCCCGGGCGACGACGAGCGGGCCGTTCAGCGACAGGCGGGTCTTGACCGGGTGGCGGGAAAGCTCGGCGAGGATCTCGGGCATCGGGCGGTTCAGGTCGATGGACACGACGTCCTCGGAGAGGTGGTCGTCGGTTGTCTCGGGCAGGAACCGTGCCGGGTCGGTCTCCAGCTTCTCCAGGTAGACCCCGGACGGGGTGATCTTGGCGAGTGCCTGCCGGTCGGCGCTGCACGACACGGCGATGGCCACCGGGCAGGACGCGCCGTGCCGGGGCAGCCGGATGACGCGTACGTCGTGGCAGAAGTATTTGCCGCCGAACTGGGCGCCGATGCCGAGCCGCTGGGTCAGCTCGAACACCTTCTTCTCCATCTCCAGGTCACGGAACCCGTGCCCGGCGGGCGAGCCCTCGGTGGGGATGGAGTCGAGGTAGCGGGCCGAGGCGTACTTGGCGGTCTTCAAGGCGTACTCGGCGCTGGTGCCGCCCACGACCACGGCCAGGTGGTACGGCGGACACGCCGCGGTCCCGAGCGAGCGGATCTTCTCCTCCAGGAAGGCCAGCATGCGCTTCTCGTTGAGCACGGCCTTGGTCTCCTGGTACAGGAACGACTTGTTGGCGCTGCCGCCGCCCTTGGCCATGAACAGCAGCTTGTACTCGTCGGGGTGGCCGTGCGGGTCCTCGGCGTACAGCTCGATCTGCGCGGGGAGGTTGTCGCCGGTGTTGCGCTCGTCCCACATGGTCAGCGGGGCCATCTGGGAGTAGCGGAGGTTCAGCTCGGTGTAGGCGTCGTACACGCCGCGCGCGATGTGCTCGGCGTCGGCGCCGTCGGTGAGCACGTGCCGCCCGCGTTTGCCCATGACGATCGCGGTGCCGGTGTCCTGGCACATGGGCAGCACGCCGCCGGCGGAGATGCTCGCGTTCTTGAGCAGGTCGAGGGCGACGAAGCGGTCGTTGCCGCTGGCCTCGGGGTCGTCGATGATGCGGCGCAGCTGGGCGAGGTGGCTTGCGCGCAGGTAGTGGGAGATGTCGTGGACGGCGGTCTTGGTGAGCAGGCGCAGCGCCTCGGGCTCGACCTCCAGGAACACCCGGCCCGCCGCCTCGACCGTGCGCACCCCCTCCGCCGTGATCAGACGGTATTCCGTCTCATCCGCGCCCAGCGGCAGCAGGTCGGTGTAGTCGAACTCGGGCATCGGTCGTGCTCCTCCGTCTCGCCGGTCACGGCGGCACGCGCGCACCCGCCGTCGCTCCAGCAGATTACGACGTCCGCCGGACAGTTCCGGACACGGGGCGCCGGGGTCCTTAAAGAAACGATGGGAGGAGGCAGACGTCTCGGGGTAGCGAATCAGACGAAAGGCGTTATATACGCGTTCGATAATGAAATCCGGCACTCCATGCATCGAAGGGGGTAGCTATGGGGGGATACATCGTCCTGGTGGTGTTCGGCGTGGTGGTCGTCAGCTTGGCTCTGGGGGTCGCGCTGGTGACCATCGTGCTCAAGGGCATCCGCGGTGACCCGGTGCAGTGGCCGGTCAAAGCGGAACGCGGCCGCAAGGGCACCCGCGAGGTGACCGGCGCCAAGGGCAGGGCCGGGATCGAGGAGGGGCCGTCCCGCGAGGGCGAGCACCACGAGTGGACGGGCCAGGATCTGGCGGGGGACGACATGCGCCCGATCGGGACCCACGACGAGAAACACGCCACGCCGGGCCACGCCCGCTGGTGGTGAACGACGCTCCGCCCATAGTCCACATGTCTGGACAAAGTCTTGACTCCCGTCGCCCAGGTACTTAGAACTGGGACGGGTGCGATGACCTGATCGATGGGCGGAGGCGGCATGCGTGTGGGTCTAGTGGGTCTCGGCCGGATCGGTGCGTTCCACGCGGCGACGCTCGCCGCCCATCCACGGGTGGGCGAGCTGGTCCTCGCGGACGCCGACGAGACGCTGGCCAAGGAGGTGGCGGGCCGGGTCGGCGCCAAGGTGGGCGACGTGTTCGACACCGACGCCGTGGTGGTCGCCACCCCGACGGTCACGCACGCCGAGCTGATCCTGCGGGCCTGCGCCGAGGGGGTGCCGGTGTTCTGCGAGAAGCCCGTCGCGCTCGGCGTCGATGAGACCAGGCGGGTAGCCGAGGCCGTCGAACGGCACGGCACGCTCGCGCACATCGGGTTCCAGCGCCGCTTCGACGCCGGGTACGCCGCCGCGCGCCGGGCCCTGCGCGCGGGCGAGCTCGGCGACCTGCACCGCGTCCACATGCTCACCGCCGACCCCCGCCCGCCCGCGGCCGCGTACATCGCGCTGTCCGGCGGCATCTTCCGAGACTGCCACATCCACGACTTCGACATCCTGCGCTGGGTGACCGGCCGCGAGGTGGACACCGTCTACGCCACCGGGAGCAACCGGGGCGCGGGGTTCTTCGCCGACGCCGGGGACGTGGACACCAGCGCCGCCCTGCTCACCATGGACGACGGCACCCTGGTCACCCTCCAGGGCTCGCGCTACAACGGCGCGGGGTACGACGTGCGGATGGAGCTCGCGGGCACCCTGCGCACCGTCGTGGCCGGTCTGGACGAGCGCGTGCCGCTCACCTCGGCCGAACCGGGCGCCTCCTTCCCCGGCGATGATCCCTGGCCCGACTTCGGGGCCCGCTTCGAGGCCGCGTACGCCGCCGAGATCGACGCCTTCCTCACCCTCGCCGCGGACGGCGGCCCGAGCCCGTGCACCGTCCAGGACGCCCTCGCCGCGCTGCTGATCGCCGAGGCCGCCGAGGCGTCCCGCCGCGGCGGGAGCCCGGTGCGGGTCGCGGAGGTGGCGAAGTGACCCTCAAGGTGGCGGCGGCGCCGATCTCGTGGGGCGTGTGCGAGGTGCCCGGCTGGGGTCACCAGCTCGGCCGGGACCGGGTGCTCGCCGAGATGCGCTCCCTCGGCCTCACCGCCACCGAGCTCGGCCCGGACGGCTTCCTGCCGGTGGACGCCGGCGAGCGCCGCGCCCTGCTGGAGACGTACGGCCTGCGGGGCATCGGGGGATTCGTCCCCCTCGTCCTGCACGACCCCGGCCACGACCCGATGCCCCAGACGGAGGCGGTGCTGGAGTCGTTCGCCGAGGGCGGCGTCGAAATGGTCGTGCTGGCGGCGGCCACCGGCACCGACGGCTACGACGAGCGTCCCGTGCTGGACGACGGCGGCTGGGCCACGCTGCTGGCCAACCTGGAGAAGGTGCGCGCCGCGGCCGGGAGGTCCGGCCGCGCGGTGACGCTCCACCCGCACGTCGGCACCATGATCGAGACCCGGGCCGAGGTGGACCGGGTGCTCGACGGCTCCGACATGCCGCTTTGCCTGGACACCGGGCACCTACTCATCGGGGGCACCGACCCGCTCGACCTGGTGTCCAGGGCAGCAGCAAGGGTGGCACACGTTCACCTCAAAGACGTGGACGCCACGCTCGCCGGCCAGGTCCGGGCCGGAAAGATCACCTACACCGAGGCCGTCCGCGAGGGGATCTACCGCCCGCTCGGGCAGGGTGACGTGGACGTCGCGGGCATCGTGGCACGGCTCGGCCTCGCCGGGTACGACGGCTGGTACGTCATGGAGCAGGACGTCGTGCTGGACGCCGAGCCGCCCGGCAACTCCGGGCCGGTGTCGGCGGTGCGGCGGAGTCTCGCCTACCTGGCCGGGCTGGCATGACCGAGGTGCTCACGATCGGCCGGGTGGGTGTCGACATCTACCCGCTGCAGGTGGGTGTCTCGCTGCGGGAGGTGGAGACCTTCGGCAAGTACCTCGGCGGCAGCCCCACCAACGTGGCGGTCGCCGCCGCCCGCCTCGGCCGCTCGGCCGCCGTGATCACCCGGACGGGGGCCGACCCGTTCGGTCTGTTCATCCATGACGCGCTGCGGTCGTACGGCGTGGACGACCGGTACGTGACCGAGGTGCCGGGCCTGCCGACGCCGGTGACGTTCTGCGAGATCCGCCCGCCGGAGGACTTCCCGCTGTTCTTCTACCGCTACCCGAAGGCCCCCGACCTGGAGATCCACCCCGAGGAGCTGGACCTCGCGGCGGTCAGGGGCGCCGGCCTGTTCTGGGCGACGGTCACCGGCCTGTCCGCCGAGCCGTCCCGCGCGGCCCACTTCGCGGCCTGGACGGCCCGGGGCCGCGCGCCGCTCACCGTGCTGGACCTCGACTACCGGCCGATGTTCTGGCCGTCCGCCGCCGAGGCGCGCGAGCAGGTCGGGGAGGCGCTGAGGCACGTCACGGTGGCCGTGGGCAACACCGAGGAGTGCGAGGTGGCCACCGGTGCCCCCGACCCGTACGAGGCCGCCAAGGCGCTGCTGGACCTCGGCGTGGAGCTGGCCGTCGTCAAGCGCGGCTCGGACGGCGTGCTCGGCATGACCCGCGAGGAGACCGTGGAGGTGCCGCCGGTCCCGGTGGAGGTGGTGAACGGCCTCGGCGCAGGCGACGCGTTCGGCGGCGCCCTGTGCGACGGCCTGCTCGCCGGCCGCGGCCTGGCGGACACGCTGCGCTTCGCCAACGCCGCGGGCGCCATCGTCGCGGGCCGGCTCGCCTGCGCGCCCGCCATGCCCACCACCGCCGAGGTCCACGCGGTCCTGTCCGGAGACGCCCATGCCTGACGACCGCACCGCGCCGCACGGAGCCGCCGCGCCGCCCCGGGCCACCGCCGCCGCGCCGCTCGGAGACGCTCATGCGTGACGAGGACCGCAGGCTGCTGGCCGAGTACCGCGCCCGCCACCCCGGCAAGATCGCCGAGGCCGCCGCGGCCCGCCGCCGCCGTCCGCTGCTGGGGGACAGGGACCAGCTGCTGATCATCGCGGCCGACCACCAGGCCAGGGGCACGCTCGCCGTCCGGGGCCGCCCGCTCGCCATGGCCAGCCGCATCGACCTGCTGGACCGGCTGCGCGCCGCGCTGGCACGACCGGGGGTGGACGGCCTGCTCGCCACGCCCGACGTCGTGGAGGACCTGCTGCTGCTCGGCGCGCTGCACGACAAGGTCGTGATCGGGTCGATGAACCGCGGCGGCGTGCACGGCGCCGTCTTCGAGTTCGACGACCGGTTCACCGCCTACGACACCGAGTCGATCGTCCGGATGCGCCTGGACGGCGGCAAGATGCTCTGCCGGGTAGGCCTGCGCTCCCCCGAGACCGCCGCCACGCTGGAGTCCTGCGCCCGCGCCGTGACCGGCCTGGCCCGCGAGGGGCTGGTGGCCATGGTGGAGCCGTTCTGGTCGGACCGCGACGCGACCGGCGTGCGCCACGACCTGTCCGCCGAGGGCATGATCCACGCCATCCACGTGGGCCAGGGCCTCGGCGCGACCTCCGCCCACACCTGGCTGAAGATCCCGGTGATCGACCAGATGGAGCGGGTCATGGAGGCCACCACGCTGCCCACCCTGCTGCTCGGCGGCGACCCCACCGCGGCCCCCGACGAGGTGTACACCTCGTGGGGCAAGGCGCTGCGGCTGCCCGGTGTGCGGGGGCTCGTGGTGGGCCGAGCGCTGCTCTACCCTCCCGACGATGACGTGGCCGCGGCCGTGGACACCGCCGCCGGGCTGTTGGAGGTCTCCTGATGTCGTACATCCCCGCGGGAACCACCGCCGTGACCCCCTGGACGCTGGCGATCACCCCCAAGCTCGCCGGGTGGACGTACGCCGGTCTGCGCGCGCTCACCCTCTCCGGCGAGAGCGTCGAGTTCGCCACCGGCGACGAGGAGATGCTGGTCCTGCCGCTCTCCGGCTCGTGCGCCGTCGAATGCGAGGGCGCGCGGCTGGAGCTGCGCGGCAGGCGCTCGGTGTTCGAGGGCGTCAGCGACTTCGCGTACCTCCCGATCGGCGCCACCGCCCGCGTCACCGGCCACGGCCGCTTCGCGCTGCCGTCCGCGGTCGCCACCCGGCGGTTCCCCGTGCGGTACGGCGCCGCGGCCGGGGTGCCGGTGGAGGTGCGCGGCGCGGGGCAGGCGAGCCGCCAGGTCAACAACTTCTGCGCGCCCGGCGCGTTCGACTGCGACAAGCTGGTCGCCGTCGAGGTGCTCACCCCCGGCGGCAACTGGTCGTCGTACCCGCCGCACAAGCACGACACCCTGTCGGAGCACGAGGCCGTGCTGGAGGAGATCTACTACTTCGAGGGCGGCCCCGGCTACCAGCGTGTGTACGGCTCACCGGGCCGGCCGATCGACGTGCTGGCCGAGGTGGGCTGCGGGGACGTTGTGCTGGTGCCGCACGGCTACCACGGGCCGTCCATGGCCGCGCCGGGCTACGACCTGTACTACCTGAACGTGCTCGCCGGGCCGGCCGAGCAGCGGTCCATGGCCTTCTGCGACGACCCCCGGCACGCGTGGATCCGCTCCGGCTGGGCGGACCAGGAGGTCGACCCCCGGGTGCCGATGACCGCCGCGCCCGCCGCCGGCGAGGCGGGAGAGGAGCAGTCATGAGCACGATACGGCTGACCGTGGCGCAGGCGCTGGTGCGCTTCCTGGCCAAGCAGTGGAGCGAGCGCGACGGCGTCGAGCAGCGGCTCATCGAGGGGTGCCTCGGCATCTTCGGGCACGGCAACGTGGCGGGCATCGGCCAGGCGCTCGCCGAGCAGGGCGGCGGCCTGCGCGACCCGCTGCCGTACTACCTGGCGCGCAACGAGCAGGCCATGGTGCACACGGCCGTGGGGTTCGCCCGCGCCCGCGACCGGCTGTCCACGTTCGCCTGCACCAGTTCCATCGGGCCCGGGGCCACCAACATGGTCACCGGGGCGGCGCTCGCCACCATCAACCGCATCCCGGTGCTGCTGCTGCCGGGCGACGTCTTCGCCACCCGCGCCTCCGGCACCGTTCTGCAGGAACTGGAGGACCCGCGTTCCTACGACGTCACCGTCAACGACTGCCTGCGGCCGGTCTCACGCTTCTTCGACCGCGTCTACCGGCCCGAGCAACTGCCGTCCGCGCTGATGGCCGCCATGCGGGTGCTCACCGACCCCGCGGAGACCGGTGCGGTGACCCTGGCCCTGCCGCAGGACGTGCAGGCCGAGGCGTACGACTGGCCCGTCGAGCTGTTCGAGCGGCGGGTCTGGCACGTGGCGCGGCCGGTGCCCGACTCGGCGGCGGTGGAACGGGCCGTCGAGACGATCAAGGCGTCCCGCAGGCCGCTGATCGTCGCGGGCGGCGGGGTCGTGTACAGCGAGGCGTGGGAGGAACTGGCCGCGTTCGCCGCGACGCACGGGGTGCCGGTGGGGGAGACGCAGGCGGGCAAGGGCGTGCTGCCGTACGACCACCCGTGCGCGCTCGGCGCGATCGGGCACACCGGCACGGCCGCCGCCAACGCCATCGCCCGCGAGGCCGACCTGGTCATCGGGATCGGCACCCGCTACACCGACTTCACCACCGCCTCGCGCACGCTGTTCGGCGACGTGCGGTTCGTCAACCTCAACGTCGCGGCGTTCGACGCGGCCAAGCACGCGGGCGTCATGCTGGTGGGCGACGCCCGGGAGGGCCTGGCGCTGCTCGACCTCGGGGACTGGGCCGCCGACCCGTCGTGGACGGCCCGCGCGGCCCGGCTGAGCCGCGAGTGGCGGGAGCGCGTCGCCGTGGTGCTCGCCGAGGACCGCCTGACCCAGCCGGTGGTGCTGTCGGTGCTGAACGACGTCGCGGGCACCGACGGCGTGGTGGTGAACGCCGCCGGGTCGATGCCCGGGGACCTGCACAAGCTGTGGCGGGCCGCCGGGCCCAAGGGGTACCACGTGGAGTACGGCTACTCGTGCATGGGCTACGAGATCGCGGGCGGCCTCGGCGTGAAACTGGCCGCGCCGGAGCGCGAGGTGTTCGTGCTGGTCGGCGACGGGTCGTACCTCATGATGGCCCAGGAGATCGCCACGGCCGTGCAGGAGGGCGTCAAGCTGGTCGTCGTGATCGTGGACAACCGGGGCTTCGCCTCGATCGGCGGGCTGTCGGAGTCGGTGGGCGCGCGGCGGCTCGGCACGGCGTACCGCGTGCGGACCGCGTCCGGGCATCTGGACGGCGGTTTCGTCCCGGTGGACCTCGCGGCCAACGCCGCCAGCCTGGGCGCCGACGTGCTGCGCGCCGCCGACCCCACGTCGCTGCGGGCCGCGCTGCTCAAGGCCAGGGAGGCCCGCGCCACGACCGCCGTGTACGTGGAGACGGTCCCCGGGCCCGCCGTGGAGACCAGCGCGTGGTGGGACGTGCCCGCGGCCGAGACCTCCGACCTGCGCGAGGCGTACCTGCACGCCAAGCGGGACCAGCGTCCCTATCTGTGACGCCCCTGTACGCGCCGCCGGGCCGGGAGGAGTGGTGCCCGGTCCGGCGGCGCGTCAGACCCGGGCGGGCCGGGGGTCCGGAGTGGCCGAGGGCTGGAAGCCGCGGGCGAGAACGATGATCGCGGCGGCCAGGACGAGCGGTGCGACGAAGGCGACCTGGTAGTTCGCGGCCTCGGCGATGCCGCCGACCAGGGCGGCGCCGACGATGAAGCCGACGTAGTTGAACATGTTGACCCGGGCGATGGCCACGCCGGTGCCCGCCGGGTCCAGCCGGCCCGCCGCGGAGAACGACTGCGGGGCCACGACGGACAGGCCCACGCCCGCCACGGCGAACGCGGCCACGGCCACGGGCTCGTTGGGCGCGGCGGCGATGCCGACGAAGCCGAGCGTGGCGAGCGCCCCGCCGATCCGCACGATCATCGCCGGGCCGTACCTGCGGACCGCGAAGTCGCCGCCGACCCGGACCAGGAAGGTCGTCGCCTGGTAGGCGCCGAGCGCCAGCGGCACCACGGCGGGCGCCGCGTGCATGATCTTCTCCATGTAGACGGAGCCGAAGTTGGAGATGGACGCGTCCCCGACGTACAGGAACGCCATCGCCAGGCAGAGCGGCAGGATCGGCCGCCACGGGAACCGTGCGGGCCGCGCGGCGCCGGACGGCACGGCGTCCCCGGTGGATCTGGCCGCCACCGTTCCCGCGTGCTCGTCGTCCGGGCCGAGCAGGGTGCCCGCGGCGAGCACGCTGATCACCACACCCAGGGCCATCGCGATCGCGAAGGTGGCCCACAGCTCAAGTTCCAGGCCGCCCGCCGCCGAGGCCCAGGCCGCGCCGCCCACCGCCGCGGCGCTCCACAGGGCGTGGAAGCCGGTGAGCACCGGCCGGCCGTACCGGCGCTCCACCGCGACCGCCTGCATGTTCATGCCCGCGTCCACCGAGCCGAGGCCGAGGCCGAACAGGACGTTCGCCGCGACCAGCAGCGGAACGCTGGACGCCAGCCCCGCCAGCACCACCGCCAGGCAGGCGAGCGGCTGGGCGAACCGCAGCACCACCCGGCTGCCGTGCCGCTTGGCGACCTCCCCGGCCAGCACGCTGCCCGCGCCCGCGATGACGGGCACGACCAGCAGCAGGATGGACAGCTCCCCGTCGCTGAGCCCGTGCTTGCGCTGCAGGGCGGCGACCTGGGTGAGCAGCGTCGCGAAGGTCAGCCCCTGCACGAAGAACACAGCGAAAGTGGCGAGACGCGCACGCCGCTCGCGGTCGGTCGGCACCACAGCCTCCGCGCAGAACATGAGCCAGAATCAAGTTCTGGTCAGGCTATGGCTCCCCTCCGGACCGGGTCAATAGCCCCCGGGCCGGGATCGCGCGACGGCCTTTCCGGGACTCACGCGGCGGCCTCTCCAGGACTCGCGCGGCGGCCTTTCCAGGACTTACGCGGTGGCCTTTCCAGGACTCGCGCGGCGTGCGACCGGCGCTCGCGCGGGGGTGCCGTCCCCGGCCGCGCGGGGGGCGGCCCGGGGGTGCGCGTCAGGCGGCGCTGCGGGGGTAGAGCTGGGCGGGGTCCAGCGCGGTCAGGGGCTTGACCGCGGCGCTGACCTCGTCGGCGAGGATCTCCGCCGCCCCGGTCTCGACGCCGTCGAGCGCCTTGCGCGCGATCTCGGCCGGGTCGCTCTTCTGGACGGCCGGGTCGCGCAGGATGCCGGTGTCGGTGAAACCCATGTGCAGGCTGGACAGCTCCACGCCGCGCGCGGGGAGGGTGTCGCGCAGTCCGTTGGTCGCCATCAGGAGGGCCGCCTTGGACGCCGCGTACGCCGTGTACTGCCCGAAGCCGGGCGGCACGGCGAGACCCAGCACCGAGTTGACGTTCAGGATGTGGCCGCCGCCGTTGCCCGTGATGATCGGGACGAAGGCGCGCATCAGCCGCACCGGGCCGAAGAAGTTGACCTCGAACTCGTGACGGACCCGCTCGAGGTCGTCGTCCAGCAGGTCCAGGCCGAGGTCCACCCCGGCGTTGTTGATGAGGATCCGCACGTCCGGGGCCTGCGCGGCGAGCGCGGCCACCGCCTCGGGGTCGGTCACGTCCAGCCGCAGCGGCACGGCGCCCGGCGTCGTGACGGACCGCGGCTCACGGGCGGCGGCGTACACCTTGCCGGCGCCGCGGGCCAGGGCCTCCTCGACCAGGGCCTTGCCGATGCCGCGGTTGCCACCGGTGACGAGGACGACGGCGTCTTGGATCTTCATGGACGACTCCACACGTAGGAAACAGATCGGTTTACCTCCGCAAAGGTACACCGATCTGTTTCCTGTGTCGAAAACCGGCCCCTAGTCGATGAGCCGGGCCCGCATCTTCCAGACCGCGAGCAGCCACATCAGCGCGCCGAACCCCAGCAGGAACGCCACGTGGCCGAGGTCGACGAGCCCGAGCCGGCCGAAGACGGAGCTGCGCACCAGCTCCACGCAGTGGTACAGCGGGTTCAGCCGGGCCACCCCGGCCGCCCACGGCGGCAGCTGGTCGATCGGGAAGAAGGTGCCCGCCACCAGCAGCATCGGCGCCAGGATGCCGCTGATCACGTAGTCGAAGGTGTTGATGGACGGGACGATGGCCGACATCCAGATGCCGAACAGCGAGAACGCCAGCCCGGTCAGGAAGCCGATGAACGGCACCAGCAGCATGCCAGGGCTCGGATCCAGCCCGAAGGCCATGCCGACGAGCACCGGCGCGCAGCCGTACAGCCCGGCCTTCGCCGCCAGCCACGACGCCTCGGCGGTCACCAGCTCGTGCACGTCCACCGGGGCGGCCAGCACGGCGTTGTAGGTGTGCTGGAAGGTGCGCCGGATGAAGCTGCCGAACATCGCGCCGAACGCGCTGATGAACAGCACCGACGTGGCCACCACGCCGGTCGCCACGAAGTCGCGGTAGTTGTAGCCGTACGCCGCGCCGATCACCGAGCCGAAGCCGAACCCGAAGGCCAGCAGCCAGATGGTGGGCTCGACCAGCGAGGCGAACGAGGTGGACGCCCAGTAGCGTTTGTACAGGGCCGTCTCGCGGCTCCACACGCCGCGCACGGGGGCCCACTCGAACCACCGCGGCGGGGGTGCCTGGCTCGCGGGCTCAAGGGTCGTCATTCCACACTCTCCCCGGTGAGGATCACGAACACGTCCTCCAGGCTGGCGGCGCGCGTGACCGTGGGCGCGCCGAGCTTCTCGCGGAGGGACTCGGGCTGCCGCTCGGCGGCGAGCAGCGATACGGACGGGCCGGTGCGGCGCGTCCTGATGCCCGAGGCGGCGGCCAGATCGGCGATCTCGGCCAGCCGCTCGGGCGAGCCGTGGTGCTCGTCGACGTGCGTGCCCGCGTGCTCGGCGATCAGCGCCGCCGGGGTGCCCCTCGCCACCACCCGGCCGTGCGACATCAGCGCGCACTCGTCGGCGAGCCGCTCGGCCTCCTCGATGTAGTGGGTCGACATGAGCGTGGTCACGCCCTCGGCGCGCAGCGCCGCCACCAGGGACCACAGCTCCTGGCGCACCTGGGGGTCCAGGCCGACGGTGGGCTCGTCCAGCAGCACCAGGCGGGGCCGGTGCACGAGGCCTCGGGCGATCAGCAGGCGGCGGCGCATGCCGCCGGACAGGTCGTCGGCCTTGGTGTCGGCGCGGTCGACGAGCTGGGCCACCTGGAGCGCACGGCCCACGGCCGCCGCGCGGTCGGCCTTCGGCACGCGGTAGAGGTGGGCGAAGACCTCGAGGTTCTGCCGGGCGGTGAGCTCTTCGTCGAGGTTGTCCTGCTGGGGGACCACGCCCATCAGGGCGCGGGCCGTCTTGGACTCGCGGGGGAGCGGGTGGCCGAGCACGGAGATCTCGCCGGCGTCCGCGCGGGACTGCGCGGTGAGCAGGCGCATCGTGGTGCTCTTGCCCGCGCCGTTCGGCCCGAGCAGGCCGAGGCAGATGCCGTACGGCACCTCCAGGTCGAGGCCGTCGACGGCGGTGACGTCGCCGTAGCGCTTGATCGCGCCGCGGATCGATATGGCGCTCTCGGATCGGGCGGGCGTGGTGCTGTCCTTGGACCGCAGGTGCACGGTGGGCATGCGGTCACCATAGGAAACGGCACCGGCTGAAAGCCATCGAGTTTACGCTCGCCACGCCGCTATCCCGGTACCCCCTACCGACCGGTTAGTGTCAAGGGGTGGCGACGCGGAACGAGCGGTGGGGCGAGCGCTGGAACCAGCACGGAGCCCCGGCATTGCGGCAATTGCTGACCGGCGTGCTCGGCGGGGAGCAGCGCGGCGGCGACCCCGGGCCCGGGCTGTTGCGGGCCTCCGACGAGGACCGCGAGCGGGTGATCACCGTGCTGCGCGACGCCGTGGCCGACGGCAGGATCACGCACGCCGAGCACGAGGAACGCGTCGAGGGCGTGTACGCCGCCCGCACCCTCGGCGAGCTGGCCGCCTTCACCACCGACCTGCTCCCCGAGGAACAACAGCCGCTGCGCGCAGACGGCCGTCCGGTGACGGCCCTGTTCCGCCCCGAGCAGCGCGAGGGCCGGTGGGTGGTCCCCACCCACTACCCGGTCACCGCCATCGGCACCGGGGTCACCCTGGACCTGCGCGAGGCGCTCCTGCAGAGC
This sequence comes from Sphaerisporangium aureirubrum, assembly GCF_042658925.1. Taxonomy (NCBI): domain Bacteria; kingdom Bacillati; phylum Actinomycetota; class Actinomycetes; order Streptosporangiales; family Streptosporangiaceae; genus Sphaerisporangium; species Sphaerisporangium aureirubrum. Next base: position 26,260 of record NZ_JBHSRF010000016.1, on the reverse strand, counting down.
AGCCACATCACGGTGCAGGCCACGGTGATGGGGGCCACCCTCACCTTGATCGTGCCCGAGGGCGTCCGGGTGGTCATGCCGGCCTCGGCGGTGCTCGGCGGCAAGAAGAACCAGGTCCCCGAGTCGGCCCCGCCCGGCGCCCCCGTCATCGAGATCACCGGAATGATCATGATGGGCAATGTCGTCGCCAAGTGCCCCAAGCCCCCGAAACGCGGCAAGATCCGGCGCGGCCGTTCCTGAGCTCAGGTGGCGGTGTCGAAGTTGATGGAGCTGTAGGCACCCAGCTTCCAGAGCTGGTGCTCGCTCTCCACCTTGCGGACGGTGCCGGAGCGGGCGCGCATCACCAGGGAGTGGGTGACGGCGGCACCGGCGCGGTAGCGGACGCCGTACATCAGCTCGCCGTCGGTGATACCGGAGGCGGCGAAGAAGACGTCGTCCGAGCTGACCAGGTCGTTGGTGCCGAGCACCTGGTCCAGATCGTGACCGGCGTCCAAGGCACGGCGGCGCTCGGCGTCGTCGCGGGGCCAGAGCTTGCCCTGGATCACCCCGCCGAGGCACTTGAGGGCGCACGCGGCGATGATCCCCTCGGGGGTGCCGCCGACGCCGAGCATGAGGTCGATCCCGGTGTCCGGCCGGGCGGCCATGATGGCGCCTGCCACGTCGCCGTCGGTGATGAACTTGATCCGGGCGCCGGTCTCGCGGATCTCCTTGACCAGCCGCTCGTGACGGGGACGGTCCAGCACGACCACGGTCACGTCCGAGGGCCTGACCCCCTTGGCGCGGGCGACGGCCGCGACGTTGGCGGCCACCGGGGCCTCGATGTCCACCGCCTCCGCCGCCTCCGGGCCGGTGGCCAGCTTGTCCATGTAGAAGACGGCCGAGGGGTCGTACATCGCCCCGCGCGGGCTCACCGCGATCACCGAGATGGCGTTCGGCATGCCGAGGGCGGTCAGCCGGGTGCCGTCGATGGGATCGACGGCCACATCGCAGTCGGCGCCGGTGCCGTCGCCCACCCGCTCGCCGTTGAACAGCATCGGCGCGTTGTCCTTCTCACCCTCGCCGATCACCACGACGCCGGTCATCGACACGGTGTTGATCAGCTGGCGCATGGCGTTCACGGCCGCGCCGTCGGCGCCGTTCTTGTCGCCGCGCCCCACCCAGCGGGCCGCGGCCATGGCGGCGGCCTCGGTGACCCGCACCAGTTCCATGGCCAGGTTGCGGTCGGGCGCGTGCTTACCGGTGGCGAGCACCGGAGGTACCGACGTCTCTTCCGACATAATGCCAAGCTCCCTTACATATCCCGCCCAAGCACCTCGGGACGCCCGCCGGATCGCCGGGCGGCCACCCGGTTACCTATCCAGCCGACTACAACGATCGTAGTTGTCTCACCTCGGCGCCCTCCGGCGGCTACTGTCACCACCATGAGCAGCGACACGGAACGAACGGTGACGGTGCGCACCTCCGAGCGCGGCGCCGCCACCCGCGGGGCGCTCCTTGACGCCGCCCGGGAGATCTTCGTCACCCGTGGCTTCGCCGAGGCCGGGGTCACCGACGTCGTCTCCCGCGCCGGCGCCAGTGTCGGCAGCCTCTATCACCATTTCTCCGGAAAAGCCGATCTATACCTAACGCTCTTCGACGAATTCCAGGTCCGCCAGACCCAGCGCACCAAGCAGGCCGTCCACGCCGCCAGATCCGCCGGCGAATCCGACCCCATGCGCCTGTTCATAGCCGGCGCCCGCGCCTACCTCGACGGCTGCTTCGACGAACGCGAGCTGGCGGCCCTGTTCCTCCGCGGCGACGGCCCCCCCGGCTTCGAGGTCATCATGCGCGACCGCATGCGCCAATGGGCCCGCCGCAACGCCGCCCTGTTCGACGAGGACAGCGGCGCCCTGGTCCTGGTGGTAACCGGCGCCCTAGCCGCCGCCGTCTCCGAAGTAGCCCTCTCCGACGACGTCCCCACCACCAAAAAACTGGCCGAAGAAACCCTAACAATCATCGCCCGCATCAAACGCCCCTAACCACCCACAAACCGCCGCCACCCCCCAAGCCTCACCCAACCCGTGGCGCAGCATGCACCCGTCACCTCCGTCACCTCCGTCACCTCCGTCACCTCCGTCACCTCCGTCACCCCGGTCACCCCGGTCACCCCGGCCCCCGCACCCCTGGCCCCCCGCCTCGTTTCGGCGCCGACGCGGCGGGACGTGGTACGGCGAATTCGGCGCCGCCGTACGGCGCCGGACCGGTCAGTGCGGCCGTGCCCCTCACCCCCGGGGTCCTCACCTCCATGCGCCGGGGGCGCATTCCGGCTCGGGCTGTTCTCCCCAGGGGGCTCCGCCCCCCTCGCCCCCCGAAACCCGTCCACCTCCGCCATCAGTAAGGCTTTGAGCTTGGCCAGCAACGGCAGGTGACAACACCGGACGGTTCACGGCCGACCTTCAACCCCCACCCCGGGCAAGACCCGCACGACGGATCCGCCACCACGAAGCGATCACCGGAGCCACGTGGCGCCCGAGATCGGGACCGACCTCGTACGGCGGTATCCTCCCTGGTTGTGCGCCGATTCAGCGAGGGATTCCTGGGCTACGTGTTCGCCGTGCTGTTCTGCCTGGCGATCGTGGGCGTCTTCCTGCTGATCACCCCGCAGAGCCGCACCGAGCACATCCCGAGGGTCGACTACTCCATGACCCTGGCCCAGCTCCGCCGCACCGCCCCCTACGAGGTCCGCGTCCCCACACCGGTCCCGTCGAACTGGGTCCCCAACAGTTCCAACCTCGACCCCGGCGGCTACACCACCTGGCGCCTCGGCTTCGCCACCGCCCGCCGCTCCCACGCCCTGCTGGCCCAGAGCGACGAACCCGCCGCCACCTTCGCCTCCCGCATGGCCAACAGCGACAAGGTGACCGGCACCCGCCAGATCAACGGCACCACCTGGCAGGAACGCGTCCGCCCCGACAAGAACCAGCGCACCCTGATAAGCCTCCAGCCCGGCGTAACCGTAGTCGTAACCGGCCAAGCCGACTGGCCAGAACTGACCGCCCTAGCCGCCTCCCTCAAACCCCAGCCCCGCTCCCAACCATCCTGAAGCGCCCCCAAAACCCCGGCCGGTCCTGCTCGCGTCCCACCCCTCGGGCCTCCCTCCGCGCGCAGAGCGCACTGTGTTCTCCCAGGGGGCGCTGCCCCCCTCGCCCCCCGGAAATCCCTGCCGCCAGGCGTCCCCGCACCGACTCAGTACTCCAGCATCACTTTGTGATCTCTGGCTGTCTTCGGCGGTAGCGGCTGATCTTGGCTGTGTACTGGTGGCGACGGCGCCAATGCGACCACGTCCAGATTTGATCAAGGTCGGGTGGTCGTGTGATCATGTGTGCCAGCAGACGCCGGACCTCTCCCATCGAGAGGGGGACAAGGCCGTCTCGATCCGCCTGGGCCGGCTGTTTGCCGCAGTGACGGCAAGATAAGCGTGAGCGAGCATGGCCAAGGTGATGTGCCGATACCAGGCCTGGTAACGGCGGACTTGGTACTGATCCAGTCCGACCTCGGTCTTGGCGCTCTGGAAACACTCCTCAACCGCCCACCGGCTCCCGGCGACCTTCACCAGGTCGCCGATCGTGGTGCCGGCCGGACCGAAGCCGAGGTAGAAGGCCACCTCATCGGGATGCGCGATGCCGCGCCGGATGAGGATCCACCGCTCATACCCCTGCTCCGGGTCGCGGATGATCGGCAAGGTCGCCATCGCCCAGTCATACAAGCGCGGGCCCTTGGCCCCCTGACCGGCCGAGAGCCGCTTCCAGGCGGACGCCGGCACCTCGGCCACCAGACTCTCGGCACGTGCCCTGGGGCCGAGCCCTGCGCTGATCGCCTGACTGCGCGGCACCGCCACCACATAGCCGATGCGGTACTGCTCGAGAAACACACGGAACTTGTATTCCTGGCCATAAGCCTCATCAGCCGTCACCCACGCGGCCGGCACCCCCGCCTCGATCGCCCGCATCAGCATCCGGCGTGCCAGCACCTGCTTGGTGGCGAACTCCACCTCGGACCCGATGCCCGCCCCGGCGCACCGGTCCCGATCCCCGATCCACGACTTGGGCAGATACAGCTCCCGGTCCACCAAGGTGGGGCCGGCACCGGTCGCATACGCCAAAAACACCCCCAGCTGGCAATTCTCGATCCGGCCCGCCGTGCCGGAGTACTGGCGCTGCACCCCGGCGGACCTGCCGCCCTTCTTGACGAACCCGGTCTCGTGCACGACCAGCACACCATCACGCGAACCCAGGTGCTCAACCACGTACGCCCGCAGGTCATCGCGCACAGCGTCGGCGTCCCACCGGGCCGCGTTCAGCAGCCGCTGCATCCCCAGCGGGTTACTCTCACCCGCCGCCTCAGCCAGCGTCCACCCGTTCTTGCCCTCGATCGGCGCCAGCAGCCCCCGCACGTACGCCCGCGCCCGCCGCCGCGGCTCCGGCCGGCCGAACCGGCCCGCCACCCGAGCGAACAGGTCATCCAACCCCGCCACCCACGCGGCGAGATCATGATCCATCACAAGAGCGGCACACTACACACCGAAGATCACAAAGTGATGCTGGAGTATTAAGTGTTCCTGTTAGGCGGCAGACACCAGGAACGACCCCTCACAGCTCGCTTACGACACCAGGCCCCGATCCAGGCGGTCCGCCCCCGCGCCGGCGTGGACGCCGTGGCGGGCGAGCGTCATGGCCGCCACGGTCGTCACGCCGCACAGTAGCCACACCCCATCCCCGAAGGCGGTCCAGGCGGCCACGCCGAGGATGGGGCCAAGGGAGTTGGCGAGACCGAACATCGCGTTGGCGGCGCCCAGGTACCGGCCCTGGTGCCCTCCCCGGCCGGCCTGGGCAGGGTAGGCGAAGTACATGGACGGTGCTCCGGCCATCTCGCCGAGCGTCCACACCAGGGTCGCGACGATCATGCCGGCTACTCCCCACGGCGGCGCGTACAGGGTCATGCCGAGGCCGGTGAGCGCCATCCCGCCGAGGATCGCCAGGCGCGGCGGCCGGCCCTGGACCAGCCGGGTGACGAGCAGCTCGCAGGTGATCACGAAGACGCCGTTGACCGAAATCAGCACGGCGTACACCACCACGGGCATGTGGTGGTCGCGGATCGCCAGCGGGAGCGTGGACAGGTACTGCACGTAGACGACGGAGTGGAGCAGCAAGGCAGCGAGAAACAGCAGGTAGGGGCGGTCACCGAGCATCGTGCGTCCTCGGGCGGGCGGCGCGGCCGGTCCGAGGGCTGGAGCTGCGGCGAGTTCAGGAGACGTTTCCGCCCCGGCTCCCGGGCTCGAGGCGGGGCCGGGGGCCGGGACCGAGGCGGGGCGGCGGGGCAGGGCGACGCCCGCGATCACGGCGTAGGAGATCGCGGCCAGGGCCTCACCCCAGAACAGGAGGCCGTAGGAGACCGACGCGAGCGCGACGCCGGCCAGCGGGAGGGCGGTCGCGCCGAGGTTGACCGCGAGCCGGTTCATCGCGAAGACCATCAGCCGCCGCTCCGGCGGCACCAGGTCGCTGAGCATGCTCGCCGAGGCGGGCCGGTACGCCTGGCCGACCGCGCCGGTCAGCGCGATCAGGACGATCTTCGCGGGGTACGGCCCGAGGTAGTAGACGCCGAGGAGCAGCCCCGCCGTGCACGCCATGGAGACGACGATCGTGCGGCGCCCGCCGAGCAGGTCCGACAGCCAGCCACCCACCAGCATGCCGCCGATGGACCCCGCGCCGTACGCGCCGAGAGCGAACGCCGCCTGCGTGTCCGAAAAGCCACGGTCGGCCATGTAAAGGATGGCGAAGACCTGGAGGAAACCGCCCAAGCGGTTCACGAAGGTACCGGCCAGCAGTGCCCGGGCGGCGGGCGGCGTCGCGCGCCAGGTGTCCAGGGCTCCGGCCCCGCTCAGCCGAGCCGGCACGCGTGGGCCCCTTCCTCGGGCGACGCGGCGTCCTCGCGTCCGCTCGCCCGGAACGGGTGCCGGCTTCTGTTGGCCGGAAGCGGCCATTTCCCCCCGCCGCCGCGCCCGACTTCTCCTGGCCTCGACGCGGAGAATCCGCAGCACATCCGGCACTCACAGCATTCATGGATCTTGAGTCGATGCTCCGGGACCGCCGCTCGTCGCTTAACACCGCTCATTGACACTCTACTTGACCCTTGATAGGAAGCCCATGGCATTATTCGATTCTAACAACAGGGAAGCGTGTGACCATAAAGGCGTTACTGCGACAGCCTTATCTTCCCGGCCTGCCCCTCGGGGATTATCTCGACCAAATCGGCAAACGTTTCCCTGATTTCGGCCGCGTCCTCTGGTTCGACCGAAAAGGCGCCGCCGAGGCGCTGGCCGGGCTGTCCGCGACCACGAACGAATTCGAGACCAACGACGACGACGGCCGGGGCGACTCCTATCGCCGGGCGCAGCTCAATCGAATGATTCGGGCGCGCGGCATGCGCACGCTGTTCACCCTCGCTGCCGGGGTGCCGGACATGGAATCCATTCCGCCCGGCTGGACCCTGCTCGACCTCCTCGGCGGGGACGGGCTGCTGGCCCGGGTCTTCGCGTCCATGGCTCCCCGGCCACACCACGCCGTGATCACCAGCGACATGGCCGGTCACATGGTCGCCGCGGCGCTGCACGCCGGGCTCCCCGCCATCCGCCAGCAGGCACAATTCCTGTTCATGCGGGACGAGTCCGTGGACGCGGCGCTGCTCGCGTACGGCACGCACCACATCGCGCCCGAGGACCGGCTCGGCGTCTGCCAGGAGGCGGCCCGGGTGCTGCGGCCCGGCGGACGGCTCGTCCTGCACGACTTCGAAGCGGGCGCCCCGGCCGCCCTGTGGTTCTCGGAGGTCGTCCACCGATATTCCAGGGCAGGTCATTCCTATCACCATTTCACGGCTGCGGAAATGGCGGGTCATCTGAAACTCAGCGGGCTCGGATCCGTCCTGGTTCGCCGTGTCTACGACCCGCTCGTCATACGCGGAGGCTCAGCCGCCGAGGCGCGCAACCTGCTCGCCGACTACCTATTCGACATGTACGGGCTCACCGGCCTGGCGTTTCCGCAGACCTCGCTGGACGACCTCCGGCAGACGGTGTGGAAGCTCGCACAATACCACTTCGCGCACAGTGCGAAATATGCGCCCGACGACGCCGGACCCGAATGGAAGCGGGAGCCGGTCGTCTACCGCGACGGCGCCGAGTGGGTGGCCGAAATCCCGAGAGTGGCCCTTGTGGCCGTCGGCGAGAAATGACCGAGGAGAGACCATGTGCGGAATCACGGCGGAAATAGCCGGGCCGGCCGGCGGCGTGCCGGGCACCCGGGTGCAGGTGATGCTCTCCGAGATCCGTCATCGCGGCGACGCCGAGCATTTCGGCGGTGTGGCCGAGCTTCCGGGCGCGGCGCTGGGCTGCAACCGCCTGGCCATCGTGGACCGCGCGACGGCCGCCCAGCCCATGTCCGACACCGCGCGGAACGTCTGGGCGACGTTCAACGGCGAGATCTACAACCACGCCGAGCTGCGCCGCGAGCTGGCCGGGCTCGGCCACCGGTTCCAGACCGCCTCCGACACCGAGGTCCTGGTGCACGGCTACCGCGAGTGGGGAGCCGACCTGCCCCTCCACCTCGACGGCATGTTCGCGTTCGTGGTCTACGACGCCTCCCGGCGGAGCTTCCTGTGCGCGCGGGACCGGTTCGGGGTGAAGCCGCTGTACTGGGCCCGGGACGGCGACCGCCTACTGTTCGCGTCCGAGATCAAGTGCTTCCTCCCGATCCAGGTGACTCCCCGGGAGTTCCCGCCCGGCCACCTGATGGTGGACGGCGCGGGCCCGCACCGCTACGACGAGCGGGACGACAGCCCCCTGCCAGACGGCGAGGACGAGCTCGTCGCCGGGTTCCGCGGGCTGATGGACAACGCGGTGCGCAAGCGTGTCCAGACCGACCTGCCGATCGGCGTGATCTACAGCGGCGGCGTGGACAGCGCGGCCGTCCTCGGGCTGGCGGCCCGCCACCACCCCGACGTGACGGCGATCACCGTCGGCTTCCCGGGCGCACCTGACCTGGACTTCGCCGAGCGCTCCTGCCGGGACCTCGGCATCCGGCAGATAACGCGGCACCTGGAGTACGGCGAGCTCATCGACAGCATGAAGTCGATCGTGCAGCAGGTCGAGACCTTCGAGGTGATCGACATCATGGACTCCTGCGTGATGGCGCCGGCCTACGAGGTGGCGCGCGAGCTCGGCCTCAAGGTCGTGCTGGTCGGGGACGGCAGCGACGAGTCGCTGGCCGGGTACGAGCTGTTCCGCGAGCACCCCGACCCGGTCGCCATGAGCCGCTACCGCGTGATGAACCTGCACCGCACCGACCTGCAACGGGTCGACCGGCTCTCCATGATGAACACCGTCGAGGCGCGCGTCCCCTTCCTGGACCGCGAGGTGGTGGACTTCGCCTGGAAGCTCCCGATGGAGTACAAGTTCCGTGACGGCATCGAGAAGTGGATCCTGCGCGCGGCGATCAGCGGCGTGATCCCCGACTACCTGGCCTGGCGCCCGAAGATCAGAATGCCGCAGGGCACCGGCCTGCTGTTCCAGCTCATCGACTTCGCCCGAGGGCAGGAGACGGGCCTGGACGGCGAGCTGCTGCGGGAGATAGGCCTCGACCAGCCCGAGGCGGCCTACTTCCTCCAGGCGTACCTCGACGCCGGCTACCCCCTGCCGCCCGCCCGTTACCGCAGGCCCGGCTGGGACTTCGCGGCCAACGGCTACTTCGTCTTCCAGGAGTAGGCCGATGACCAGACCCCCGATCCTGCTGGTCTACGCGCGTGGCGGACCGCCGCTCTCCGACGTGCTCCCCCGCGTCGCCGCGCACGCGGAGGTCCATCTGCTCGCCATCTCCGCACCCCCGGCCGGGGGTGGGGCGGCCATCGCCGCGCACTGCGCCTCCGTCCTCGACGCGACCGGGGACGGGCTCGCGGGCGAGGCGCTGGCGGGCCGGATCGTCGAGGCGGCGCGGTCCGTCCGCGCCCAGGGCGTCCTCACCTTCTCGGAATTCGCCCTGATCGCCACCACCGTGGCCGCCGAACGGCTCGGCCTGCCCGGGCCGGGCGGCGAGGTGATCAAGGCGCGCAGCAAACGGCTCATGCGGCGGACGTGGGCCGAAGCCGGCGTGCCGGTCCCAGGTTTCCACCCGGTCGACTCGGTGGAGGACCTGCGCCTCGCCTGGACACTGCTCGCCCCGCCCGTGCTGCTCAAGACGGCGTGGGGCGCGGGCTCGATCGGCCAGGTCGTCGTCGAGCGGCCGGAGGACATCCCCTCCGCGTACGCCCGGGCCCGCGCCGCCTCCGAGAAGGCGCGGCAGGCGAACATGGCGGAACTTTACGTGGCCGAGCCCGGCGAGCTCATCGCCGAGGAGATCATCGTGTCCAGCCGGTCGTCCTGGCACGACGACGCACGGTACGCCGACTACCTCAGCGTCGAGGGCCTGGTCGTCGAGGGAACCTACCACCCGGTGTGCATCACCGAGCGGCTCCCCACGCTGCGCCCGTTCGTCGAGCGGGGCAACCTCGCGCCGTCCGTCCTGCCCGAGCCGCTGCAGCGCGAGATCGAGCGGGTGTCGGTACAGGCCGTGAACGCGCTCGGGCTCGGCACCTGCGGCACCCACACCGAGATGAAGCTGCTGCCCGGCCGGCGAGTCTGCCTGCTGGAGACGGCTGCCCGCTTCGGCGGGCACCTGCTGACCCGGCAGGTTGAGGCGATCCACGGCGTCGACCTGGTGGGAGCCCTGACGATGGCCTCACTCGGGAACAACCCGGGCCTACCCAAGCAGATGATCACCGGCCCCGGCCGCCGGGCCGCCGGCTCGGTCAACATGATCGCGGCCGATTCCCTGGGCGTCCCATGGAGGAGCACACCCACGTTCGAGCCCACCCACCTCGACCTGCGTTCCCTGGTCTCGCCCGGGAGCCACATCGAGATCGTGCCAGACCTCACCAGCCTGCCGCCGGGAACGCCCATGGCGTCCTTCGACCCCCCACGAGGTTCCCTCAATCTTGCCGGGGTCTTCTACATCGAAAGCCCCGACTCCAGAACCCTGGCCCACGACGCGTACACAATCCTGAACCAACTGGAAACAGCAATGACCGCCGCCTCCACGTCCACCTCGGCCTGACCACCGCCTCCCTGGCGGTCGTGGCAAGAGTCTTTCAGGCGACCGATCGGCAGATAGGGAGTGTCCTCCGAGGGATCGCCGGGCCCTGCGGTGAGGAACTAGAAGGGGGCGTCATCCGAGCGGGCGTCGGGGCCGTCCTCGCGGCGGGCCATGGCGGCGGCCAGTTTTACGCGGGCGCCCTGGAGCCATTCCTCGCAGAGGGCGGCTAGGCGTTCGCCGCGTTCCCACAGGTCGATGGACTGTTCCAGGGTCAGGCCGCCGGTCTCCAGTTTGCGGACTACCTCGGTCAGTTCCTCGCGGGCGCGTTCGTAGGACGGGGTCTCGGCGTTCTCCTCGGTCACTCTGGCCACCCTATTGGGGTTCGGAGACGGTTACGGCGATCCTGGTGTCGGAGAAGCGCACGCTCAGGTCGTCGCCTTCGGTTACGTCGGCGGCCAGGCGTATCACCTCGCCGTCGGGGCGCTGGACGATGGCGTAGCCGCGTTTCAGGGTGGCGGCGGGGGAGAGGGCCACCAGGCGGGCTCTCAGGTGGCCGAGGGAGTCCTCGGCGCGGTCCAGGGACGAGGTCAGGCAGCGGCGGGAGCGCTCGCGTAGGCCGTCCACCTGTTCGGCGCGGCGTTCGATCTCGCGGACGGGGTCGGCCAGGGCGGGGCGGGACTTGACGGCGGAGACCCAGGAGAGTTCGCGGTCGAGCCAGCCGACGACCACGCGGCGTCCCCGGTCGCGCAACTGCCTGATCAGGGCCAGTTGCTCGCCGACGTCGGGGACCACCTTCTTGGCGGCGTCGGTGGGGGTGGAGGCCCGTAGGTCGGCGACCAGGTCGATCAGGGGGTTGTCCTGCTCGTGGCCGATCGCGCTGACGACGGGGGTGAGGCAGGCCGAGACGGCGCGGACCAGGGACTCGTCCGAGAACGGGAGCAGATCCTCCAGTGAGCCGCCGCCTCGGGCGATGATGATCACGTCGATCTCGCGGTCGGCGTCGAGCTTGCGGAGTGCCTCGGTGACCTCGCCGACGGCGTACTGGCCCTGCACGGCGACCTGCTCCACGGTGAAGCGGACGGCGGGCCAGCGGCGGCGGGCGTTCTCCAGGACGTCGCGCTCGGCCGCGGAGTCGCGGCCGCAGATCAGGCCGACGACGTGCGGGAGGAACGGGAGCCTGCGCTTGCGGTCGGCGTTCGCCAAGCCCTCGGCCACGATGATCTGGCGCAGGCGTTCCAGGCGGGCCAGGAGCTCTCCGACGCCGACCGGGCGGATCTCCAGGGCGGTGAACGCGAACGAGCCTCGGTTGACCCAGAAGTCGGGCTTGACGAGCACGACGACGCGCGCGCCGTCCACGGGCCGGGGGACCGTGGCCTCGTACACGTTGCGGGGGCACGTCACCCGGGCCGAGACGTTCGCCACGGGGTCGCGCAGGGTCAGGTACACCGTGCCGCCCCGGGAGGAGAGGTCGGTGATCTGGCCCTCGGCCCAGACCACGCCGAGCCTGCCGATCCACTGCGCCACCATCTGCAGCACCGACCGGATCGGCAGGGGCTGCTCCGGTGTGGTCTTCGCCGTCATGCGGGCAGCCTACAAAGCGGTGCTACTCGCCGCTCTCCAGCTTGGCGAGGCGCCTGGCGAACATCTGGACGACCTCGGGCCGGGCCGTGGTGCTCTGCTCGTACTCCAGCAGGGCGCGCATCTGGTCGACGCTCTTGCCGCGCATCCGGGCCCGCAGCGAGGCGACGGTCATCTCCGCGTACCCGGCCAGCGGCTCGGCGAGCGCCGCACCGGACTCGGTGGCCGCCTGCTTGGCCTTGGGCGCCGCCTTCGCCCTCGGGGTGGCGGGCTTCTTGCGGGTGGTGGCGGGCTTCGCCGCGGCGGGCTTGGCCTTGGGTGTGACGACGGCCTCGGCAGGGGTGACGACGGGCTCGGCCGGAGCGGTGACGGGCTCGGCCGGGGTGACGACGGCCTCGGCCGGGGCGGCGACGGGCTCGGTCTCCGTGACGGTGGCCGAGGGCTCGGTCACGGTCGCGGCGGGCTCTGCCACGGTCGACGCGGGCTCTGCCACGGTGGTGGGCTCGGGGGTCGTGGTGGCCGCGGGCTTGGTGGCGCCGTTGGAGGGGGCGCCGGTGGGGGCCGGGCTGGGGCGGGGGGCGAAGATGACCGGCTCGCGCCTGGCCGGCTTGTCCCGCTCGGGGGCCTCTTCGGTGGCGGTGGCCCAGGCGGAGTCGCGGTCGCCGGGCGCGGGGGCGGACACGTCGGTGTCCCGGTCGCCGACGATGTTGCGCAGCCGGGTGCGGACGCGGTCGCTGAGCGTCAGCGCCTGTCCCACGCCGGTCAGCGCCGTCTGCAGCACGTTGAGGGGGAGGTCCTTGGCCTTCTCCTTCAGCTCACCGGGATCGGAGACGGTCTGCCGGACATTCTTGGCGATGCTGCGGACGATGTCGGTCAGTGACATGCCGACTCCCTAAGAATCTGCTCTCGGGCGGCGTGTCTCGGACGGACCGTGCCGCGTAAGGTCAAGGGGCGAGGACGGTGCTGTCCTATCGCACACTCCCCTCAAGCATAGGGAAGCAGATATACCGCGCGTGCCAGGGGAAGCTCACCCATGACTTGGGATTATCCCCCGCGCCGTCCACAGGCCGGGCGGCCCCGGGAATCGCCTGCGCATACGATGGACCCATGATTTCTCAGACCACCGAGACCAAGCGTGTCCTCGTCGCCAAGCCGCGCGGCTACTGCGCGGGCGTCGACCGTGCGGTCCAGGCGGTCGAGAAAGCCCTGGAGCGGTACGGCGCGCCGATCTACGTCCGCAAGCAGATCGTGCACAACACCCACGTGGTCAAGACCCTGGAGGAGCGCGGCGCCGTCTTCGTCGAGGAGACCGACGAGGTCCCCGAGGGCGCGATCGTCGTCTTCTCCGCCCACGGCGTGGCCCCCGCCGTCCACGAGGAGGCCGCCGCCCGGTCCCTCAAGACCATCGACGCCACCTGCCCCCTGGTCACCAAGGTCCACAACGAGGCCAAGCGCTTCGCCGCGAGCGACTACGACATCCTGCTGATCGGCCACGAGGGCCACGAAGAGGTCGAGGGCACCGCCGGTGAGGCCCCCCGCCACGTCCGCCTCGTCGACGGCCCCGAGGGCGTCGCCTCGGTCCAGGTCCGCGACCCCGAGCGCGTCGTCTGGCTCTCCCAGACCACCCTCTCGGTCGACGAGACCACCGACACCGTGGCCCGCCTCCGCGACCGCTTCCCCGCGCTGATCGACCCCCCGAGCGACGACATCTGCTACGCCACCCAGAACCGCCAGATCGCCGTAAAGGAGATCGCCCGCGAGTCCGACCTGGTGATCGTCGTAGGCTCCACCAACTCCTCCAACAGCAAGCGCCTGGTAGAGGTCGCCAAGGACGCCGGCGCCCGCGCCTCCTACCTCGTCGACGACGCCGGCCAGATCGACGACACCTGGCTCGCCGACGTCACCACCGTGGGCGTCACCAGCGGTGCCTCGGTCCCCGAGTCCCTGGTCGAAGGCGTCCTCACCCACCTGGCCGCGCACGGCTACACCACCGTCGAGGAAGTCGAGTCCGTCGAGGAGAGCGTCCGCTTCGCCCTCCCCCACGAGCTCCGCCGCGACCTCCGCGCCTCTTCCTGACCCACGGTCCGTACGGGGATCAGGGGCCGCTCTGCACGCCGGGGCGGTCCTTGGGGTCGCGCGGGGAGCCGTAGACGCGGGGTTCGTAGTAGCCCTCCGGTTCGGGGGCGAACTTCGCGGGGACCGTCTTCGGGCGGACGGCCGGTCGGGTGGGGCGGTCCGAGCGCAGGTCGGCCTTCAGGGCGGTGATGTTGTCGGGGAGGCCGCGGAACCACGCGATGGCGAGCATGGCGGCCGAGGTGCCGAACAACCAGGGGGCGGCGGCGCTCAGGTCGGTGAACATGCCGAGGCCGAGGGCCTGGACCATGGACGGGGCGCCCAGGGCGGCGACGACGGCCGAGATCAGGGTGACCAGGAAGAACAGCAGCGGAGGGGTCACCGCGAGGGCGAGCAGGTCTTTGGGCTGGACCAGCAGGACGGCCACCACGCAGGCGGCGGCGAAGGTGGCGCAGGTGACGGTGATCGAGCCGGTCAGCTCGGAGGCCAGGGTGATGACGAAGACGAGCGTGACGGCTCCCCGTGCGGTCAGCCTGACCCCTGGTCGCGTGCGCTCCCGAGCTACCACTGTCGTCCCCTCCAGGCCCGGCCCCACCTGGCCGGGGCCGCCCTACGACGAGCCTGGCGCAAACTTACCGCCCGGGGGCGGACCCGGGAACGCCCTTGCCTTCTCTTCACCAGCGGGTTGCGGCTCAGGGCCCATCCCCGCACCACGACCGTCCTCCCGGGCCCGCCCGTCGCCGGACAGGCCGCCGTCGTCCTTCTGATCGTCAGGCGGGACGTCCTCGCCGTCACCCGGTCGCCCGGGGGACGCGTCCTCGGGGTCGTCCGTGACGAGCTCGGGCACGGAGGGTGGGCGGGGGAGGTCCTCGATCAGCTCGGGGGCGGGGAGGGGGGCGTTCACGACGCCGAGGTCGTTGAGTTTGCGTGCGGTCACCAGGACGCGGGTCTCCAGGGAGCCGACGGTCTGGTTGTAGGTGGCGACGGCGCGGCCGAGGGTGCGGCCGAGGGTGTCGAGGCTGCGGCCCATGGTGCCGAGGCGGTCGTAGAGCTCCTTGCCGAGGTCGAACACGGCGCGGGCGTTGTCGCTCAGAGCGGCTTGCTGCCAGGCGTACTGGGCGGTGCGCAGCATGGTGATCAGGGTGGTTGGGGTGGCGATGTGGACGCGGCGGGACATGGCGTATTCCAGGAGGGCGGGGTCGCGTTCCAGGGCCGGTGCCAGGAAGGCCTCGCCGGGGATGAACAGCACCACGAACTCGGGCGTGGGGGTGAACGCCTGCCAGTACATCTTGGACGCCAGCCGGTCGACGTGCTCGCGCATGTGGCGGGCGTGCGCGTCCAGCCGTACGTCCACGACGCCGTCCTCCGCGGCCTCGGCGGCTTCCAGGTACGCGGCGAGGGACACCTTGGAGTCCACCACGATGTTCTTGCCCCCGGCCAGCCGCACCACCATGTCCGGCCGCACGACCCCGCCGGGCGTGGTCGCGCTCGCCTGCTCGTCGAAGTCGCAGAACCGCGCCATCCCCGCGATCTCCGCGACCCGCCGCAGTTGCAGCTCCCCCCACCGGCCCCGCGCCTCGGGCCGCCGCAGCGCCCGCACCAGCGCCCCGGTCTGCGCCCGCAGCTGCTCGGAGCTGTGCCGGACGAAGTCCATCTGCTTGCCGAGCTCGGCGTGCGCCACGCGGTACCCGGTCTCGCTCTGCCGCAGCTGGTCCTGCACCTGCGCCAGCGTGTCGCGCAGCGGTGCCACGAGGTTCTCCACGGCCTGCCTGCGCTGTTCCAGGTCCCCGGCGGCGTCGGACCGGGAGGCGGCCAGTCTGCCCTCGGCCAGTTCGAGGAACCGCAGGTTGTTGACGTCGAGCGCCCGGTTGGACAACGTCTGGAAGCGCTGGGTCATCTGCTCCTCGACGTAGGACACCTTCTCCTCGGCGGCCAGCGCCGCCGCCTCGGCGAGCGCGGCCCGGCGCTCGGCCTCGGTGGCCCGCGCCTCGGCCGCCGCGGCCCCGGCGGCGGCGCGGGCCCGGCCGAGCGCGAACCCCACGACCAGCCCGGCCGCGAGCCCTGCCACGAGTTGGAAGGCGAGCGCCATGACGTCCATCTGTCGCATGATTCCAGTCCCGAGGTCCCCGCGCGGTACGGCGTACGGTCCGGGGCTTACTAAACTCGGCGGACGTGAGCCTGAGCATCGGCATCGTCGGCCTGCCCAACGTCGGCAAGTCCACCCTTTTCAACGCGCTGACCAAGAGCGGCAACGCCCTGGCGGCGAACTACCCGTTCGCCACGATCGACCCCAACGTGGGCGTCGTAGGCGTGCCCGACCCCCGGCTGAACACGCTGGGCGAGCTGTTCGGCTCGGCGCGCATCCTCCCGGCCAAGCTCGAGTTCGTGGACATCGCCGGCCTGGTCCGCGGCGCCTCGGAGGGCCAGGGGCGGGGCAACCGCTTCCTCGCCAACATCCGCGAGACCGACGCCATCTGCCAGGTGATCCGGGTCTTCTCCGACCCCGACGTCACCCACGTGGACGGCGAGGTCTCCCCGCGCCGCGACATCGAGACGATCAACACCGAGCTGATCCTCGCCGACCTTCAGACCCTGGAGAAGGTCCTGCCGCGCCTGACCAAGGAGGCGAAGCAGAACAAGGACGCCAAGGCGACCCTGGAGGCGGTCGAGGCGGCGAACAAGGTGCTGGACGCCGGCACCACCCTGTACGCCTCGGGACTGGACCTCGCGCCCCTGCGTGACCTCCACCTGCTGACGGCCAAGCCGTTCCTGTACGTCTTCAACCTGGACGCCGACGAGCTGACCGACGACGACCTGCGGGCCCGCATGGCCGCCCTGGTCGCCCCGGCCGAGGCGGTGTTCCTGGACGCCAAGATCGAGTCGGAGCTGGTCGAGCTGCCCGACGACGAGGCGCTGGAGCTGCTGCAGTCGGTCGGCCAGGAGGAGTCCGGCCTCACCCAGCTGGCCCGCATCGGCTTCGAGACCCTGGGCCTGCAGACCTACCTCACGGCCGGCCCCAAGGAGTCCAGGGCGTGGACCATCCGCAAGGGCGCCACCGCCCCGGAGGCCGCCGGCGTCATCCACACCGATTTCCAGCGCGGTTTCATCAAGGCCGAGGTCGTCTCCTTCGACGACCTGGTCGCCGCCGGTTCGATGGCCTCCGCCCGCTCCGCCGGAAAGGCCCGGATCGAGGGCAAGGAGTACGTGATGCGGGACGGCGACGTGGTGGAGTTCCGCTTCAACGTTTGAGGCCGGTGTTTCGCCGCGGCTACCAATGCGTGGCCGTCAGGTAATCGAGCGGGGCTCGCCGCCCGCGTACCCTCCTTTGTTTGGGTCGTCCTGTGAGGTGCGCGGGGCGGGTGGTCGTGGCCGCGGCGCCCAGGGGCGCGGACGGCGGAAGGGAGGCCGGTGCGTGCGGACGGTTCGCTGCCTCCGGGCCGAGCCTGTCGCATTGGTCGCCGCGGGACGGAAAGAGCCCGTGAACAGCGGTAATGTCGTCATCGTCAGCCGTTTTCCGAGTGATTACCCCTCTGGTGCGAGCTTTGTCCCTATTGCGAACTTTGTCGCGGAGGTGAATGGTGGCTCGCGAGCGGATGACGTCTCCATGCCCCGCGTGAACTTCGCGCCGCGAGGCCAGGACCAGCAAGAAGACCCAGTTGGTCTGTCGTGGCGATGCCTGCGGCATGGGCGTGGCTTTCCTGGAACAATTGGTGAGGCCGCTAAGGTGAATACTTCACCATGGATAACGGGATTGATGGTAAGACGACAGCGCGTCAGCCGGGGGGATCGGCGCGAGCGGAGGCGTGATGGCTCGCAGGTCAGACGTCCAGCACGGTCCGCGGACCGCTGGCGAACCCGAGCATTCGACGTACCCTCCGTCGCCCTACGATCCGGACCCTGATCCCGTGCAGGCTCGGGGACGCAGCGCCCCGCGGCGCGGCTGGTCCGGCGGGGGCGGGCGCTGGCTGGTGTGGGTCGGCCGCGCCGTGCTGTGGGCCATCATCATCGTGATCGTGGTGAACGGCGTGCGCGCGCCGATCGAGCGGTTCACCCAGGGGGAGCAGCCCGGCCAGGTGACGGCCCAGCCGACCGGCTTGGGGTTCCCCGAGGCCGAGGCGGCGGCGTTCGCCGGGCAGTTCGCCACCGCGTACCTCAACTTCGACGGCGCCAAGCCCGACGACCGGGCCGAGCGGCTCCAGCCGTTCCTCCCCGAGGGCGCCGAGCGCCAGTTCGGCTGGAACGGCTTCGGCCGCATGAGCACCGGCGGCATCCAGCTCTCCGGCGTCGAGGTGACCGACGCGCAGAACGCCGTGGTCACCGTCCTCGCCCAGTCCGGCCCCCAGCGCTGGAAGCTGTCGATCCCCGTCTACTACGCCGACCACCGGTTCGTCGTCTCCGGCCAGCCGGCCCTGCTGCCCGCCGGCGACCCGGCCGGGTTGCCGCAGGCCGCCGAGCCCGAACGCGACGACGTCACCGAGAGCGAGCTGCGCCCGCAGCTGGAGGGCTTCTTCAAGGCGTTCGCCCTGGGCGACGCCACCCAGCTCCAGCGGTTCGTGGTGCAGGGCACCACGCTCGACGGCTTCGGCGGCAAGGTCACCCTGGCCGAGCTGAAGACCGTCATCGCCCCGCCCGGCGGCACCAGCCGCGAGGTGACCGCCGTGGTCGTGTGGGCCGTCCCGACCAGCGCGAGCCCCGCGCCAGAGGCGACGTCCACCGACCCCACCGCCCAGTCGGCGGGCCTGGAGCAGGCCTACCGCCTGTCCATGGAGAAGCAGGGCGACAACTGGTACGTCAAGAGCATTCGCGGCGCGACCAGGTCTGTGGGGTGAGGGCGGCCGTCATGAGGGAGGGCGAGGGTGGACCGAGGGGAGCGCGTGACCGGGCCTGTGGGACCGGGCGGCGCGACCAGGAGCAGGAGGACGAGAGTTGGTTCTGAAAGTAATCGTGGAGAGCGCCTTGGAGCTCGTGACGCCGACGGCACCGGCGGGCGGCGGGGTGAACACCGCGGGCCTGGCGGACTTCCTGCGGAAGTTCTTCGCCCCCCTGTTCCTCGTCGTGGTCTCCGTGGTCGCGATCTTCTTCCTCTTCACGCGTGAGATCACCAGGTTCGTGCAGTTCATCATCCTGGCGATCGCCATCGGAGTGATCTTCTACGTGCCCAACATCATCGAGGTGACCGCACGGGCCATCGCGGGGGCGCTCGGCATCAAGTGACCATGACCGCGTCGGCGTGACAGGGAGAGGAGGATCATCGGGTGGACCTGCCTACCTATACGAATATCTGGCGGATCGAGAAGCGGCTCTACAAGCTGTACGACCTCCGGCTGCCGATGCCGCTTCCGATCGTCTGGATCGGCGTGTTCGTGGGCGTGCTGGCTCCGTGGTCGATCCTGCTCGCCCTGGTCGGGGTGCCGTTCGAAACGCCGTGGCACGTGCTGTACCTCGTGCCGCCCGGCGTCGTGACGTGGCTGTCGACCCGCCCGGTGATCGAGAGCAAGCGGCTCAACGAGCTGTTGCAGTCCCAGGTCCGCTACCTCAGCGAGCCGCGCACCTGGTGCCGCCTGGCCCCCGTCGAGGAGCCCGTCGAGATCACGCTCACCGCCCGCGTCTGGCGCACGGCACCTCCGCCGGGACGCGCCGCCGCGACGGCCGGGGCCACGGCCAGGTCGCGGCGTGGCACGCGCGGCAAGGCCAAGCACACCGCGCCGCGCCGCCGTCCGCTGGAGGCGTGGCACGCCTCCCGCGCCATGCCGTCGGTCAAGCCGGCCGGTCGCACGCAGGCCCCCGCCCTGGTCCCCGGTGAGGTCCGCCCCGCCGTCGCCGCCGCCGCGGCGGCCGTGACCGGCACGTCCCCCGCCGAGACCCCCGCGGTCCGCACTCCAGAACGCCCCCGCGTCACCTGGGGCAGCGTCGTCACCGAGCCCGCCACCCCCACCGTCCCCCGCCCCGGCACGGCCACCCCGGCCTCCCGCCCCGGTACCGGCACCCCGGCCTCCCGCCCCACCACGGGAACCCCGTCGCCACGGACCGGCACGGGCACCCCCGCCTCGCGCCCCGGCACGGGAACTCCGGCATCGCGCCCCGGTACGGGAACTCCGGCCTCGCGCCCCGGCACGGGAACTCCGGCGTCGCGCCCCGGTACGGGGACTCCCGCGTCGCGCCCCGGTACGGGGACTCCTGCGTCACGCCCGGGTACAGGTACCCCCGCGCTACCCGGAACGGGATCCCCGGCGCGCGCCGGGACTCCGCCGTCGCGCCCGGCCACCGGCACTCCGGCCCCGCGGCCGACCTCCGGCACCCCTGAACTCGGTCCGCTCACGGGCACCCCTGAACTCGGTCC
The DNA here is from genome assembly GCF_042658925.1 of Sphaerisporangium aureirubrum. Taxonomy (NCBI): domain Bacteria; kingdom Bacillati; phylum Actinomycetota; class Actinomycetes; order Streptosporangiales; family Streptosporangiaceae; genus Sphaerisporangium; species Sphaerisporangium aureirubrum. The sequence continues at coordinate 6,115 of NZ_JBHSRF010000016.1, read as the reverse complement.
GCTCACGGGCACCCCTCAGCTCGGTCCGCTCACGGGCACCCCCGAACCGGCCCCGCCCGCGGCGATCCCCGCCGTGCCGGACCGCACGGCCCTGCCTCCGGCCGCCCTGCACCGTCCCTCCTCCCAGCCGCCGGCCACCACGCCTCCCCCCGCCAAGCCGGTGGCGGCGCCCGAGCCCGCGGCGCCCGCCGCCGGGCAGCCCGCCCAGGAGCCCATCGGGACCGAGGCCCTGCGCCGCCTGCGCAGGCTCGCGGCGTCCGCCGAGGCGAAGAGGACGGCGGAGCGCGCCGCCTCGCCGGAGCAGGCGCAGCGGTCCATCCGCCCGCCCCAGAACCCCGCCCTCCCCGGACGGCAGCCCGCCGCACCCGGCGGGGAGCCGGCCGTACCAGGCGGGGCACCAGCCGTACCCGGACAGGAGCTCGCCGTCCCCGGCCAGGAACTCGCCGTGCCGGAAGCCGGAACCCCCGGCCAGGAGGCCGCCGTGGCGCCCGCGCCCGGGCGGGAGCGGCTGTTGTCGGCCCAGGACCAGGAACTCCTCGCGGCGCTCGGCACCGAGGCCGCCGAACAGCATCGCAAGGGCCAGCCGCCGCGCCCGGCGAGCCCGGGGCGGCTCCCCGAGGTCCGCACGTCCCGTTCGGGACGCCCGCTGCCCGGCGAGGCCGCGGCGGCCCGCGGGTCGGGCGCGTCCGCGCCGAGGCCGGGCGCACGGAGCCCGGCGCGGCCGGGGACCCGCGAGCAGGCGCCCCCGCTGTCCATCAGGACCGTCCCCGCCGGGCCGGGCACCACCGCCGACCCCGCCGCGCCCTCGGTGCCCGTGCCGGTGCCGAGGCCGGGCGAGGAGCCGAGGATGCGCCGCGTCGAGTCGGTCGTCGGCCGGGACCAGTCGGGCGGCTGGCGCCGTCTCGCCCAGGTCGTGGTCGGTGGCGGCGGGCCGGGCCGCGGCGACGGCGTCGACAGCGACGAGGCCAGGACGCGCACCCCGCTGACGGGCAGCCGCCGCGTCGTCGTGCTCGGCTGCACCGGCGGCGCGGGCCAGACCACCACCACCCTGATGCTCGGCCACACCCTCGCCCGCCACCGCGAGGACCGCGTGCTGGCCGTGGACGCCAACGTCGGCGACCACACCATGACCGCCCGCGTCCCGGTGGACTCTCCCGAGACGCTGACCTCCCTGCTGGCCGGCCTGGACGGCGTGAACGGCTACCTCGGCATGCGCGCCTACACCACCAGGTGCGAGTCGGGCCTGGAGGTCGTGGCGTCCGACTCCGACGCGGCGGCGTCCCGGCGGCTCGCCGACCGCGGCCTGTTCTCCGACCAGCGCCTCGCCCAGACCGTGCGGCTGCTCGACCGCCACTACCGCGTCATCCTCGTCGACCCCGCCGCCGCGGTCGCGGCCCGCATGCTGCCGTACGCCGACCAGCTCATCATGGTGGCCCCCGCCAGCGAGGACGCCCCGGACGCGGTCGCGATGACCCTCGACTGGCTGGACGGCCACGGGTCCACCGAGCTGCGCCGCAGGGCCATCCTGGTGATCAACGGCGTGAGCCGCCGCAGCATGGGCGGCGTGGAGCAGGCGGAGGCGGTGGCCAGGGGCCGCTGCCGCGCCATCGTCCGGGTGCCCTGGGACGACGAGCTGGCTCCCGGGCGCCCCGGCGCCGCCGACCCCGCGCACCTGCGGGTCGGCAGCCGCCGGGCGTACCTCGCCCTGGCGGGGGTTGTGGCAAGCGGCCTGGCGGTGGCGAGCCGCCCGAGCGAGGAGGAAGTGGCCCAGTGACCACCAGACGACGTGTCCCGATGACGGCACGGCGGTCCGGCTGATGGCGCGATCGTCACGGTCGAGGAGCAGGCTGGCCGTCCGGTACTTCGACGACCGCATCCTTCTCACCGACTCGGCGGCGTGGGCGTACTTCCGGCTTCCCACGGTGAGCTACGAGTTCGTCACCGCGGAGGAGCGTGAGGCGCTCGCCACCAACATCACCATCGCCCTCGCCGCGATCCGCATGAGCGACGCCGAGGTGCACCTGCGGGTGGCGCACCGCGCGTACCCGGCGGCGGAGTGGGCGATGACGCTGAACGCCACCTCCGACGAGGGCGACGGCTGGCGCGACTACCTGGAGGAGATGTACCGCCACGTCTGGGCCAAGGACTTCTGGTCCAAGGAGGTCTACCTCGGCGTCCGGCTCGGCAACCGCGGCGCGCAGCTCGGCACCGGCGTGCTCGCCCAGCTCATCGGCTTCTACCAGCGCAGCGAGAAGACCCTCGGCCTGGAGGACGACCACGTCCCGGACAGCGAGATCGACAAGTGGACCGAACAGGCCGAGCGCCTCGGCCGCGCCCTGGCCGCCAGCGCCCTGTACGCCCGCCACGCGAGCTCCGGCGACGTCGCCTGGCTGTTCAGGCACGCCGCCGCCGGTTCCCTCGGCGACCCGCCCGGGTCGGCGTCCCCGACGAGGCGGTGGGGCAAGGGCGAGATCGAGTCGCTGGTCGAGGGCCAGATCCACAACGGCCGGTCGTTCCTGCGCATCCAGCAGCCCGCCGGAGACTCCTACGTCGCCCACCTGTCGTTCGCCCGGTTCCCCGACCTGATGCCGTTCCCCGACGGCGAGCCCTGGCTGCACTTCGTCGACCAGTTACCTTTCCCCGTGGAGGTCAGCTCCCGCATGCGCCTGATCCCTCCGGTCAAGGCGAGCAAGGACGTCGCGCGCAAGCTCGCGCACGCCAGGGACATGGACATCCACATCCGCGAGGCCGGCGCCGAGGCTCCCATCGCGCTGGCGGAGCAGATCGACGCGGCCCGCATGCTGGAGCACGGCATCACCAAGGAACGGCTTCCGTTCGTGTACGGCTGGCACCGCCTCATCGTGGCCGCGCCGACCGAGGAGATGTGCCTGCAGCGGGTCGAGGCGGTGGTGGAGCACTACCGCGACATGGGCATCGACATCGTGAACTCCACCGGCGACCAGTTCTCGCTTTTCTGCGAGGCGCTGCCCGGTGAACGGGTGCGGGTCAACGCCTACGCCCAGCGGCAGCCGCTGCGCACCATCGCCGGCGGCATGGCCACCGCCACCGTCGACCTCGGCGACCGCATCGACGAGTCCGGCGCGGGCTGGGCCGGGCCGTACATCGGGGAGACGCTCGGCCGGGCCCGGTCGATCGTGCACTTCGACCCGCTGGTGGCGGCCACCCGCAACCGCCCGACGGCCATCGCCATCACCGGCGAGCCGGGCGGCGGCAAGACCACGCTCGCGCTGCTGATGATCTACCAGATGGCGCTGCGCGGCGTCACCGTCGCGGTCATCGACCCCAAGGGGGACGCCGAGTCGCTGGTGCAGCTGCTGCAGCGCCGGGGCCGCAAGGCGCGCATCATCCCGCTGGGGTCCGCCGAGCCGGGCCTGCTCGACCCGTTCTCCTTCGGCGACGACATCGCCGCGAAGAAGACCATGGCGACCGAGACGCTGCGGCTGCTGCTGCCGCGCATGTCGGAGGAGCGCGAGTCCGCGATGATCCAGGCGGTCTCGTCGGTCTCCAACGGGCCCGATCCCTCGCTGGGCAAGGTCGTGGACCACCTGGAGCAGGCCGAGGACCCCGCCTCACGCAACCTCGGCGCGGTGCTGCGCTCGATGTCCGACATGCACCTGGCCCGGCTCTGCTTCGACCGCTCGGGCGGCTCCCAGATCGACACCGAGGGCTGGACCACGGTGTTCACCCTCGGCGGCCTGACCCTGCCCGACGTCGCCGCCGCGCGGGACGACTACTCGTACGAGCAGCGGCTGTCGGTGGCGCTGCTCTACCTGGTGTCGCAGTTCGCCCGGCGGCTGATGAACGGCCTGGACCGGCGCTCGCCCAAGGCCATCTTCCTGGACGAGGCGTGGGCGATCACCTCGACGCCGGAGGGCGCCAAGCTGGTGCCCGAGGTCTCTCGGATGGGCCGGTCGCGCAACACCGCGCTGGTGCTCGTCTCGCAGAACGCCGGGGACCTGCTCAACGAACAGGTGACCAACTGCCTCTCCTCGGTGTTCGCGTTCCGCTCCACCGAGCGGGTCGAGGTCGAGCACGTGCTCGCGCTGCTCGGCGTGGAGGCGTCCGAGGAGCACAAGGCGGCGCTGCGCGCGCTCGGCAACGGCGAGTGCGTCTTCCGGGATCTGGACGGCCGGGCCGGGCGTATCGGGGTGGACCTCATCTCCGAGGACCTGCTGCGTTGGCTGGACACGAATCCGACGCATGACAAACCCGGCGAGAGCAGTGATGATCGCATTGGGACCAGGTCCGGGATGGCACAGGAGGTGCGGTCATGAGGCGTGGTGGTGGGCGGCGGCTGCGGCGCAAGATCCTTCTGGTCCTGGCGATCCTCGCGGCGATCGTCGTGGTGCCGATCGCCTTCTCCCCGCTGACGGCGAGCGCGGCCGGGCCGTGCGACCTGTCGCCCGACCTCGCGCCCGAGATGGTCGGCGGCGGCGTCGACGGCCTCGTCAAGCCGCCCCTGCCCGACGACGCCGTGGCGCCCAACACGGCGCCCGGCCCGGACGGCTCGGCCACCACGAGCACCGGGCGGCTGCCCAACCCGGTGACCAACTACGACCGGTACGGCATGGCCGGGCAGTTCTGGCACACCTACGAGCTGGGCTGCAACGACGTGGCCGCGGTGCTCGGCAACGCCTGGGCCAACACGGTGTTCTCCTGGGCCAAGGCCATCGACCGCATGACGATCACCACCTACGAGGCCGCGGCGACCGAGGGGCCGTTGCAGTCCATCAAGGACGTGGTCGACGACATCATCACCAACCTCGCCAACGCCATGTACTGGCCGTACCTGCGGGTGATCATCCTGCTCGGCGCGGTGTGGCTGGCGTGGTACGGCCTGATCCGCAAACGCGCCAGCACCACGGCCGAGGGCGTCATCTGGATGATCCTCGCCGTCACGGTCGCGGTGTGGTTCTTCAGCAGGCCGGGCGACTTCACCGGCCTCGGCAAGGCCGTGACCGACAAGACCGGTGAGATCGTCAACTCGGCGTTCAGCGGGCTGCCCGGCGCGGGCGGCGCGTCCTGCCTGCCCGTCAAGGGCCAGGCCAGCCCCAAGGCCGGGCCCGGCGGCTACGGCCAGAGCGGCACCCCCGGCGTCACCCAGAACGCCGACGCGCTGTGGTCCACCCTGGTCTGCAAGCCGTGGCTGATGGGCGAGTTCGGCACGGCCGACCCCGCCGCGCCGGTGGTGGCGGTGATGGGGCCGAAGGTGTTGGACATCCAGGCCAGCGACCTGCAGGAACAGTCGTCCGGGCAGAAACCGGGCTCCGGCGCGCACCAGAGCCGGTTCGAGCAGGAGGTCGCCAAGCCGCTGGAGAACACCCCGATGTTCTTCCTGTTCCAGGGCAAGGACTGGACCAGCAGGCTGGGCATCGCCATCGGCGCGCTCATCGCGGCCATGGTCGCCGGGGTGCTGATCTTCCTGGTGGCGGTGTCGCTGATCGCGCTCAAGATCGGGTTCCTGCTGTTGCTGATCATGGGGCCGGTGTTCCTGCTGATCGGCGTGCATCCGGGCACCGGGCGCATCATCGCCATGCGCTGGGTCGAGATGCTGGTCGGCACGCTGCTCCGACAAGCGGTGCTCGCACTCGTACTGGGCGTGCTGGTGTACGGCTATGCCCTGATCATCTCCACGGCCCTGCCATGGGGCATGCAGATCATGTTCATCGCGCTGCTGACCATCGCCGTGTTCTTCTACCGGCGGCCGTTCCAGCATCTGTTCGCCTCGATGGACGGGCACACGCTCGCCACCCGCATGCTCGGCGAGGCGGCCAGCGCGCCCACGCTGTCGCGGGCCGCGAACGTCCTGCCGCCGGTCGCCGCGGCCCGGATGGGACGGTGGGGCCTGCGCAAGGCCGAGCCGCTCATCAACGCCGCCGCTGCGGTCAGCGCGGGGAGCGCGGCGGCGTCCGCCGCGTCGGTCGCCCAGGGCCGGGTGCGCGGCGAGGAGGTCGCCGGGTCCGCCCAGCAGGCCGGCGCCCGCGCGGCCGCGGGAGCGCAACCTGTGCCGCTGGACACCGACGGCCAGGCGGGCGTACGCCGCAAGGCGACCGGCCGCGGCACGGCCGTGGCCCGGCCCGGCGCCGCGCCGCCG